>CAYGTQ010000042.1:0-7852 GCA_964352915.1 uncultured Legionellales bacterium | reverse complement strand
GGTGGATACAAGCCCAGCCAGTGTAGGCGTGCCAGTGCATAGCTTGCGGGTTGATGATGTACCAGCCAGTGTTGCAGTGACACCTTCTAAATCAGCGCATGCAGGCAGCATGCCTTTGGGCTCATCCCCACAAGCTCATGTTGAGACCACGGTGGCTAAGGGCGCAGTAGGCTTGAATCACCTGGGGGTTACGACAGCGACACCTTCAATGGAAGTGGCGTCTCATCAGACAGTTTCAGCCAGCCTGCCACATGACCCAGTGATCATCGGGAAGGCTGCTGTGCGCACCCAGAGTGTTTCCCAAGCGGTGGTACCGCAAACATCTCACGTGACACCCAGCGTGATCTCTAGCCCAGTGGTCGTGAAGGGATTGACAGTGAGCGCTAAAGATTTAAGCCAGCCAACGGCTGGTACTGTGCATCCGGTGGATACAAGCCCAGCCAGTGTAGGCGTGCCAGTGCATAGCTTGCGGGTTGATACGCATTCCGGCTCTGAAAAAGTTCAACCATCTTTGCCTTTAGTTAAGGACACAGCAATACAAGAGTCTGTAGCTTTAGTTATGCCAAAAGTGGGGAATGTCCTTCCTTCAGAGGCAGTAGATCTTGATCAAAGAGATCAAGATCATCAGGCACAGCCTGGAAGTAATGTTAACCATGGATCTTATGGCTATGAAGACCCATATTACGCGGGCGGTGACTACTATCATGACTACTGGGACAGTAGGAGCTATTCTTTTGAACCTTATCACTATGAACCTGCAGCTGTAGACCCAGACCCATTGGTGGTAGAGAGCAGCGTTGCTAAAGTAGGTGTGCCGCTCACGCAGACTGTTGTTAAGCAAAGTACCGCCTCAACAGAGCTATTACCTAAGCCTTTTCAGGTCAGACAAACAGAGCTCAAAGCATCTGTCAGCACTCAACCTTTGTCAGTGAAAGAGGTTGAACTATCAGATCAAATAAATATTAAACCACTGGCTATTGAAGAAGGTGCAGCTTTAGAGCAGGTGGCTTTAAAGACCTTATCAGTGAAAAACAGAGATGTTTCTTATGAAGTTGTTGTACGGCCTGCTCCGAGAAGAAGAGAGCTTCGACAAATATTGCAGCCTGATGCAGGGCAAGAGCTTGATTTGCGGCCCTCTCAAGCAGAGCCAGAGCTTGATTTGCGGCCCTCTCAAGCAGGGCAAGAGCTTGTTTTGCAGCCCTCTCAAGCAGGGCAAGAGCTTTATTTGCGTGGCCCAGTACGTCGTCGTGTCTTGCCTATTCTTCCTCCTCAAGTTAGCGAGTCAGATGTGTTGCCAACACAACGCCAAGGAGACGCAGTAGTTAAGCTTCCTGAAGGAGATATTTTGCAGGTAAAAATACCATTTGAGGAAGCTGATCGGGAGAATCGAGGTTTTCTAGGAAATTTATTTAAAAATTTAGGATGGTGATACGATGAAATGCAAAACACTCATAGTTTTGTTTTTTTTGTGCTGTACACAAAGTCACGGTGTAGCCGTCATAGCTAACATACAAATTAATAATACCAGTTCAAAATGTTCTGCCATGGCTGAATTAGCGGCCAGTCCTCGCTTTCATTTTTTGGAAGTAAAGCTTAATAATCAAGGAGATTCATTGGTGACAGCGCCACAAGCGGGTGAAATCGAGCTTGGCGCTGCACAAGTGATTGAGATACCTCCAGGGTGTTTTTTGTATGTAAAAATAAGTAGGGATTCTGAAACTGCCATGACTCAAGAGGATGAATTTAGACTATACCCTACCAATGGTTTCAACGCTTATCAAAGCGTTCGACTAAATAGGGAATTAAATTGGGAAGGGGCTATGCGCCCTCTGTCTTGTAATATTACCGACTTTAACCCTTGTGCTCACTGCCCTCATGTGCAGAATGAAAAATGGATATGGCGTACAGTTTACGCAGCAGGTTTTACCGCTATAGTTGCAAGTGCTTATTACTTTTTTAAAGGTGGGGGGGCTCCAACTCGAGGAGGCTCTCAATAAGATGGGTTGGATAACTAATCACTTAAAAGAATGTTGTATTTTTTTTGATGTCATTGTTCGTCGATCATATTAAAATTTATAGTATAGTTGTAAGGTAAACAAGGTTGAAGGAGCAGCCAGAAATTTATGGGAGTATTTTTCTGATGAGATTTGGGTTGTTCATATTATCAATTTTTTTATATTGCACACAAAGCTATGGCCAAGAGATTGTAGCTAATATACAAATTAAGAATACAAGCAAACGACTTGCTGCATTGATTGAAATACCATCTGAGCGTCGCTTTCAGATAAATGAAGCAAAGTTAAATGAACAAGGTCAGTCACTGTTGGTAAATGGTGGAGTGGGTGCTCAGACTTTTCCTATTCCTGCCCAGCAATTTTTGTATCTAAGAATCAGTCGGGATAGTGAGCAAGCCCTGACTGTAGACGATGAAATCAGAGTTTATCAAGCCAATGATATGTCTGGTTATGATGCTATTGAATTAAGCAGTCCTCTGTTAGATTGGAGTGGTGCTTTGCATCGAAGAACGTTTAGTGTTGTCGAATTTAATTATGACCCCAAAGTATCTTCAGGTTCAAACAAGTGGCTATGGCGCGCCCTTACAGTAGGCGGTGGAGCAATTGCCGCAGCTCTGTATTATTGGAGTGGTAGCAAATCAGCCTCCGTCAATACATTCACCGCTACTCAGGCTGCTGCACCATCTGCAGCAAGGGCAATCAATTGGTCAAAAGGACTCTCATTATTTGCTAAAAGCTGCCCTAGTCATACTTCATAGGGTTAGCAGGTGTAAATAGCAGCGTTTTAATCATTATAGGGATATGCCTCTCTTGGCGCTGTTTTTTTAAATCGTTTGTATTGCCACATATATTGCTCTGGGTATTCCAAGATGAGTTTTTCAATAATTTCATTCAGTCGCTCAGCATCTTGTGCGTGATTGTCTGAAGGAAAGTTTTCAACCTTGGGGTGAAACTTAATTAAGTAGCGGTCATTAGATTGGCGGTAGTAGCCAACTGGGATCAAGTGTGCTTTGCTTAGTTGAGTGATTTGGCTGGTGGTGGTGGATGTCGCGGCTAATTGGCCAAACAAAGGTACAAACACAGGGCTTTTGCCAATGGCTTGATCGGGTGCGTACCAGACAGCGTGGCCATTTTTAAGTGTGCGTATCAATTGTTTGATGTGCGTATTGGGAATAGTCGATTGATAGATTTTTTGGCGGTGGAATGTAAGCAACTGATCTAACAGAGGCCATTTGGCACGTTGGTAAATGACTGAAAGAGGGAATTGTAATGATGCCAGCCGACCTGCAAGTTCAGTGGTGGTAAAGTGAAGTCCCATGATGAGAGTGCCTTGTTTTGATTGCAGAGCCTCTTCGATGTGTGTTTTACCTTCTATATCAATCAATGATGCCAATTTTTTATCTGGTAAAAACCACGCCATCCCCATCTCAATCACACCTTGCCCTAAGCACTCATAGTGTTTTTTAAGCAATTGCTTCTGTTGGGTATGCTCCATATTAGGGAAACACAGCTCAATGTTGCGCTGACTGATGTGCACCAAATTAGGCGATAAGTGATAGCTGAGTAGCCCCAACACACGTCCTGTGGCTAAACGCCATGAATGGGGTAATTGGCATAGAGTACGCAATAGGAGCGAGCACAGAGGTAAAGCGAGATATTGTCCTAGGGTATGCTTGATAAATTTTTTCAAAGTGCGCATGATTGGCCTGTATTAATTATTATCATATTGTGGTATGATGTCCAACAGTTGTTGGGAGTGATACATGATAAAGCAAATCTCATCGTTAAACCAAGCGCAAGTGGTCGTTATTGGCGATTTAATGCTTGATCGTTATTGGCATGGCCAAACTCAGCGGATTTCACCTGAAGCGCCCGTACCTGTGGTGCATGTAGATGATGAACATGGGCGCCCTGGAGGTGCTGGCAATGTGGCTTTGAATTTACGCGCTGTAGGGGCGAGAACTGCCCTGGTTGGGTGTGTAGGTGATGATGCTGCAGGCCGTGAGTTGGTACAATTGCTTGAAAATGCTCAGATAGAGGCTTGTATAGAGAGACTTGCTAAGTGCAGCACCACGGTTAAGCTGCGCGTACTCAGTCACGATCAACAGTTAATCCGATTGGATTTTGAACAAACCTTGCCAAAAGACTCTAACATTTTATCGACGGTACGTTGGCAGTCTGCGGTGGCTAAATGCAATGCTTTGGTATTGTCAGACTATGCTAAAGGTGTTTTGCACGATCCTAAACCTTATATCAGTTACGCAAGAGAGCACCAGATCCCGGTTTTGGTCGATCCTAAAGGTGATGATTTCAGTCGCTACCAAGGCGCTACGTTGTTGACACCTAACAGCCAGGAGTTTGCTCGGGTAGCAGGCGCTTGGTCTGACAGGGATGATCTGGTCCATAAGGCACGAAAATTAATTGAAACTTTGGACTTACAGGCGATTTTGGTGACTTTAGGTAAAGATGGGATGTGCTTAATTCAGCGAGATTCTGAGGTTTACCATTTAAAGGCACATACTCAAGAAATTTATGACGTGACAGGCGCTGGTGATACAGTCATAGCGGTGCTTGCTGCAGGCCTTGGTACAGGCTTATCCATGCGTGACAGTGCGCAACTGGCCAACTTAGCGGCTGGCATTGCGGTACGTCGTCTGGGCGCAGCGCAGGTAACCGTGGCTGATTTACGTCGCGCTTGGTATCAGCTGCATCAACGCAGTGATGCTATACTAACTCCTGAAGAATTGTCTGTCATGGTGGAGGATGCCCGCAGTCGTGGCGAAAATATAGTCCTTACCAATGGTTGTTTTGATATTTTACACGCAGGTCATGTCAATTATTTAAACGAAGCAAAAGCGTTGGGCCATCGTTTAATTGTTGCAGTCAATGATGATGATTCGGTGCGTCGTTTAAAAGGGCATGGGCGCCCCATCAACAGTGTTGAAAAACGTCAGTCGGTTTTGGCTGCTTTGTCTTGTGTGGATTGGGTTGTTGATTTTGCAGAAGATACGCCTGAGAAATTAATTGCTGCGATTAAGCCTGATCTGCTTGTCAAAGGTGGTGACTATCAAAGTGTGAATGATGTGGTGGGCGCAGCACAGGTATGGGCTTACGGTGGTGATGTCAAAGTATTATCGTTGACTGAAGGGGCATCTACCACGCAAGTACTGCGTGATGTCCACAAGCATCACGCAGTTGCTGAATTAACAGATTAATTTTAAATTTCTAGATTGCTAAAATCGCTGGCAGCAGAATTTGCCTCTTCTTGGGCTGCGTCAATTTGTTTTTGAAGCTTGACCATTTCTTTAGCCATTTCAAGACCTTGGGTTAAAATAGCTGATAAAGTTATCAGGATCCGTTCATCTTGTTCTTTGGAAAGGTGCATCAGTCTTTGCATTTCTGCCAGTACATGCAAGCCTTCGCGCTGAATGACAATCGGAGGCGACTGCTCTATTTGATTGAGCCATGTCTGACTTAGGCGGCGTTGAGCCATGTAAGCTTCTACTTGTCTTGGGCTGGCATCGTTTTGAGGAAGTCCTGCCAGTGCACCAAGTCCTGGGATAATTTCACGCTGGCGCAGTGTATAAAATAAATTACTCAGTACAATCGACATTTTAGCTGTGATCCCCCAGGATGTCGCAAGATAGCGATACCAATCCTGTTGTGAACGATCGCCTCTGCTTTGCTCAAAATTCAGCGGATCCAAAGCATTGCTTGCCAATAGAATAAAATTGATGGCTGCATTACCAGATTCTGCACTGGGTGTTGTGTGTTGTAATCCAGATATGCTGTCCTGGCTTAACAGAGCATCAAGATTCAATGAGCTGTCATTAGGTGTTGGTGTGGGTGTCGCGCCAAAAGGTGAGCTTGCAGGAGGTGTGATGTTGGGTGTGATGTTATTGAGCGTTCCTGAGAAATAGCTGCTTCTATCGAGATTATTTTTCAACCATTGGTTTAATATGTTTTGTGTATCGCTGGTAGCGGCTTGCTTGAGGGTTTGGTAGCTGCTGGCTAGACTGTCAAAAGTTTGTGTATTTAAACTAGGAGAAGCTGGTAAAAACGGCGCTTGCACTGTATGGGTGATGGGATCAATATTTGTGCCGAGGTAGTTGATCATAAAATATTGCCAATAAGTCACCTCATTATTGGCTTGAAGGGGTTGGAGGCAGCATAGACTGACGATAAGCCATCGAAGGAGGCGCTTTAGCCTGTTGGCGAGATGTTTACTGGCTGTCTCAAGATGCATATCTATTGTCCACTTTTCACATAACTCACTGATCTTGCCTATAATGAAGTTTAGACCATAATAACTAGGGTGTCTTGCAAGGAGTTCATATGGCTAAGCTTAGAAGAACCAAAAAATTTGTGAAATCTTTTATCGATGTGCGTACATGGATGGGGATAGATATTATCATGCAAAATGCCAAATCTCTGTGGCACTCTACCCGAGAAAGTTTCAAGATCCAGCCGCCTGAAGAGTCAGAGAGCTTTGAACAAGCACAATCTCGCCTAAATATATCTAACTCACAAGCTGATAAAATAGCTATGCATTATGGGCGCTTGAGCCTCATGTTTTTATTATTAACAGGTATGATGATGGTTTATGGTGGCTATATGGTTATGCATGGTTCATGGCTCAGTTTTCCTATGGCGGTAGCTATTTCAGGTATTACATCTGTAATGGCTTTTCGTTACCATTTTTGGCGTTTCCAAATTTTACGACGTTGCTTAGGATGTTCTTTGCAGACATGGTTTTATCAGGGGGTGTTGGGACAGAAAACTCCCAGTTCATCAGGTAAGTAGGTTGAATTTTTTACAGAAAAAGAGACCTGCAGCAAAAAAAGTGTACTTCAAAATACTTTCTGCAGATTTTTTTGACAAAGTCTTAGAATCAAATGGATGGCTTAATAGCCGTACCCATCGTCATCAATCTTTTTTCTAATTCGGTTGATGGGTAGATAGTCTTCTATCCTTTGACAATCATCGTACGTATCTTCGAAATCATCGAATTCATCAAAGAAGTAATCTTGATGAATTCGATTGTCTTTCTTAGGGATGTTTTTATCATGTGATTTTCTGCTCATGTTAACACTCCTTGTAGGTTTAAAATTCTACAGCGAATGAATTATGAGCGACTTTTTTTACAATAATCAATCATCACAAGT
Organism: uncultured Legionellales bacterium; assembly: GCA_964352915.1. Taxonomy (GTDB): domain Bacteria; phylum Pseudomonadota; class Gammaproteobacteria; order PIVX01; family PIVX01; genus CAYGTQ01. The sequence goes on along the minus strand of CAYGTQ010000042.1, from coordinate 672 downwards.
CATGCGCTGCTTTTATTGTCTAATTTACCTCCTTATTGGTTGTGATATTGTACTGATTTTGACGTCAGCGTTTTTTGAACATGATAACCCAAATTTTACGATTGTAAACCGTAAACAGTCTGGTAAAGAGCCACACCTAATTATACATAAATTCATATAAAAAACAGAAAACCATAGTGTTAAAATAAATGATGTAGAATATTGTTCTTAGCATGTGAATGAAGTTAGTGAGTTTTGACGGATAGTTAAAAAAATATATTCTTAGTTTAAATCAAGTACCGCAAAACGTTTGTAATATTTGTTCATGAAACTTGGGGCTTTTACTATAATTTGCATATTCTGGGCAATCATCAAATGGTTTTTGTAACACATGATTAAGGCGCTCAACCAAGGTGTAGTCATTATTTTCAACAGCAGATTGTAGTGCCTGATGAATTTGATGATTTCTTGGAATAAAAGCTGGGTTGGATTTTTTCATAAAAATCATGCTGCTTTTATAGGAGCAACCTTGTTGTTTGAGACGTGTATGCCATGACTTTAACCAGCGTTGGTAAGGCACAGCATGTTTGAAAAATTGATGGGTTGTGTGGGGTTGTTTTTCTTTGATATCATCAGATAAAGATCTAAAAAACAATGTAAAATCCACATTATCTTTTTCCAATAGATCCAACA
>CAYGTQ010000041.1:6827-15260 GCA_964352915.1 uncultured Legionellales bacterium | reverse complement strand
ATTAACTCACTGCTTTTATTAGATTTATTCTACTTTTATCTGGGGATTCCTCAGGTTCAAAGCAATTACATTTCACTGATCAAAGCCATGGCAATTACACAATCCAGAAAGAAATTTAAAGCAAGCATCGCATTGCAGAGGGGCTTGACAATCAACCCCTTGAGCTCAAGAAAATAATCTCTTAAATATTTTTGCTAATGATTTATGCAAATAAAAATTGATAGAGAAAAAACAGTGAATGCAGGCTCTATGATAAATTTCAGTCATAACTTTTCGACTTTTTTAATGGTGAGAAAGCATGATTTTTTACAATATAATTTAAATTTCATCACGAAATCAATAATACTGTAGTTTTTCTGCTTTACCTCGAAAAACGTAGTAAGAAAATATGGTATAGCCAATGATAAAAGGCAGAACAAGCATAGCTCCTGCAAAAATTATCATCAAAGATTCAGCACTGCCAGATGCTTGCCACAACGTCATTTTTTCCAGAATGATATAGGGGTAAAAACTGTAAGCCAAACCATGGAAACACAATACAAACATAAAAATAGCGCTTGCAAAAGGCAGCCAGCAGAATCTGTCATTTGAAAAAGGCATTTTTCTCAAAATAAACTCAAGACTTATGATAATCAAAATTGTCATGACAGGGATGGGTGCCAATAGAAAAATATTAGGGATGCTGAACCATTTATCAAAAATATATTCATTAACAACAGGGGTTGTAATAGAAATTAACCCTATACCAAGAGCTGTTACCCACAAAGTCATACGAGCCCACTTAACTGCTTTTTCCTGTAACAAATCTTCACACTTCATAATCAACCAACAAGCGCCAATAAAAGTATAGCCTGCCACTAAACAAAAACCTGACAATAAGCTGAACAAATGTGACTCCAATGAGTTCTCAAAACTCATGATATATTGGCCAAGCATATAGCCCTGTGATAAGGCTGTTAAAAAAGATCCTATGAAAAAAGAACGATTCCATAAGTACTTATGATCTGCTTGCACTTTACTCCGAAAATCGAAAGATACGCCACGCAGAATTAAAGCAATCAGCATAACTGCTGTTGGGATATAGAGTGCTGTTAAAATTTTGCCATGAGCAAAAGGAAAGGCAACCAATAAAATACCAGCACCAAGTACCAACCATGTCTCATTAGCATCCCAAAAAGGACCAATAGAAGCTATCATCAAATCTTTTTCTGAGTCATCTGCGCCAAAAAAAAGGATACCAACACCTAAATCATAGCCATCAAGGATGACATAAATTAAAATAGCAAGTCCCATTAGAAATGCGAAAGCAATAGGTAACCAATGCCCTTGGGCTATCAACATTTCCATCACCATCTCCTTTTTGTCAGAATAACTATTTTAATACGTAGGCATTAATCAACTTGTCTTCATGGGTTTATTTGCTTTGCGTGCCAAATAAAAAATTGTACTTATATAAGCAACAAGTAAAACGGCATAAACTATAAGATAAGCTACTAATGTTGAAAAAACTGCATGTGAAGAAACATCTGATACTGCATCTTTAGTTCTCAAAACGCCTTGAACAAGCCATGGTTGACGACCTATTTCAGTGGTGTACCAACCTGCCACTGTAGCAACCCACCCTGAAAAAGTCATCAAGAATAATCCACGTGCAAGCCATGGTGTAAGACTGCTTGTACGGTATATTTTTAATGCAGCGCTCCAGGCTATAAGCAACATTAACAGACCAACACCGACCATAATGCGAAAAGCATAAAACATAGCAGCAACCGGTGGATGATCGTCAAAATCATTGACACCTTTAATTTCTCCATCAACATCATGCATTAGAATTATGCTGGCTGCTTTAGGGACAGTGATTTCAAACCGATTCAATCGATTCGCATCATCAGGTATAGCAAAAAGTCTTAAGCCCGCACCCCGCTCTGTATCCCAAATACCTTCCATGGCGGCTACTTTCTGGGGCTGATATTTCAGTGTATTCAACCCATGTAGATCGCCCACTAAAATTTGTAATGGAATCAGAAAACTTGCTAAAAAAACACCTGTTTTAATTGTTTGCATCACCTCAACAGAGCGATCATGGTGCAACCAGCGATAAGCAGAGACACCTGAAATTAAAAAAGCACAAGTTAAACCAGAAGCCAAAAGCATATGTATCATGCGATAGGGCATAGACGGATTAAACATTATTTCAAACCAGTCCGTGGCATGCACCACGCCATTATGCCACTCAAATCCCACCGGAGTCTGCATCCAGCTATTGAGAACCAAAATCCAAAAAGCAGACATACTTGTGCCTACAGCAACCAATACAGTAGCTGTGGTATGTATGCGATTGGAAACACGATTAAAACCAAACAACATGATCCCCAGAAATGTGGCTTCCAGAAAAAATGCCGTCATCACTTCATAGGCCAAAAGCGGCCCTGCAATATTACCTACTTTTTCCATAAAGCCTGGCCAATTCGTGCCAAACTGAAACGACATAGTAATACCAGTCACCACACCCAGCGCAAAAGACAGTGCAAATATCTTTACCCAAAAGCGGTAAGCATCCATCCATTGTTCTTTTTTTGTTTTATTGTATTGGATCTTAAAGTAGAGAAGCACCCAAGCCAGTGCAATGGTAATGGTTGGAAATAAGATATGAAAAGTAATGTTGGCTGCAAACTGCATCCTGGATAACATCAATACATCCATCATAATCTCTACCCTATGTTACGTTTTTTTCGACCTGCCACTAATTTTAATTTATCTTTCATTTCATAAAGCTTGTAAATTTTCGAACCGAGCGTCAGCAAATGCACTAAGCGATCTGTGTCCATTTTTTCCATGTCTGAATACCAGTGGGTCAACATTTCAATTAAATCATGCATCTCTCGCATTTTATCTTGAGCGTAACCCTCATCCTGGTTAGATGGATTATCCAACATCATACTACGCAACATGGAAAGCGTCGGATCGATTTCTCGCTTCTTACGCTCATCAACCAATGTGCGTACAATTTCCCAGATATCTTCAGGCACAGTGTAATATTCTTTTCTGTCACCGGAAAAATGCTTCAAGCGCACCAAATTCCAACTCTCAAGTTCTTTCAAGCCCGTACTGACATTGGAGCGTGAAAAGTGCAGTACATCGCCAATTTCATCAGCGCAAAGAGGTTTTTGCGAAACATACAGAAGAGCATATATTTGCCCAACAGTTCTATTTATGCCCCACTTGCCTCCCATTTCGCCAAAATGTGACACAAAATTTTGTAGCGAACTCGATAATTTCATGTTTAACTTTCAGTAATTTCAGTAATTACTGAAATAATAGAATAAATAGATAGGCAAATCAACTGATATCTCAAGAGCATTCACCTAACCGTCAATAAAAATACGTCTTCATCAGATTGCAACGAGAAGCCCTGATCTCAGCCGCAGGCAATGTGGTCAGAAAATTTACGATAAATAGCCATTAAGCTTTTTTAATTGCTCTTGATTAAAATTCAAACCCAATTTGGTGCGACGCCACAAAACATCGCCTGAGCTGCAAGCCCACTCAGTATTTTTTAAAAATTCAACTTCTCTCTCAAATAAACCAGAGCCTATATGCTCACCCAAATCACTTAGCTGATCTGTATCAGCCAGCAATGACTCTATGCGTCTACCATACTGCAAAAACATGCGCTCAATGATGCTACCATCCAGCCAAACATAAGCCTTCTTAAGCTCATTAATGTAATTTTCCATATCTTGATGAGCTATATCACCACCAGGCAAAGCAATGTTGGAGGTCCATGGCTCTTTCATATAAGGAAAATAACGGACCAATGTTTTTAAACATTTCTCAGCCAAAGTACGATAAGTCGTTACTTTACCACCCCACAATGTGATCCAAGGTAAGCCTTCCTTTTGCAAATGTTCAACATGACTGTCTCGCGAGAGCTTTGAAGCAGCCTTGCCAGGCTCTGTCAATAAAGTTCGCACACCAGCATAAGCTGATATTACATCATGCGGACCAATAGATTTCTTAAAATACCGGCTGACAGCTTCACACAAATAAATGATCTCTGCTTCACTTGGCTCAGGTTTACCTTGACGTGGATCATACTCTACATCAGTAGTGCCAATCAGTGTAAATTCTTTATGATAAGGGATCACAAAAATCACCCGTCCATCGTCATGTTGTAAAATGTAAGAATAATCACCCGTGTAAAGGTTCGGCAATACAATATGGGTGCCCTTAATCAAACTTACCTGGAATTGGCTCATCAATTGACTCTGATGGTTCAAATCCGCTACAGACCTTCCAGAGGCATTGACGATAGCTTTAGCATAAATGATTTTTTCTTTATGATTTTTCTCCTGTAGAGTACAAGCCCAGTACTTACCTTCCGGGATAGCCTTTAAAAAAGATGTTTTTAAAAAAATTCGTGCACCATAGCTTTTAGCTTGCAAAGCATTTAAAACAACCAAGCGTGCATCATCTACGGTACAATCATAATATGTGAAGCTTTTTTGGTAATCATCTTTCAGCATCCTATGCTGCTCAAGCGCTCCTGATTGATAGCCAGAACCTGGCAAAATATGTCTGCTACCCAGATGATCGTACATCCAAAGACCTAAGCGAATCACAGGGATGGAGCGCATTTTTTTGTTATGTGGCATCACAAACTGCATTGGCTTAATCATAAAAGGCGCTTTTTTAAGCAAAATCTCTCGTTCGGATAAAGAAGCTTTCACCAGCCCAAATTCAAAATTCTCAAGATAGCGAAGACCACCATGAATTAATTTACTGCTGTAAGACGAAGTTTCTGATGCCAAATCTTCTCTTTCACATAATGCCACAGACAAACCACGCCCGGCTGCATCATTGGTCACCCCAACACCATTGATACCACCACCAATCACCAACAAATCAAAATGATTAGAATCCATACTCATAAAATCAACCTGATGTTCGCTTCATCTGAAAAAACTTACTTAAAATCTCTGAGCACGCCTGCTGCATAACGCCGCCTTGATGCTCAAAATGATGATGATGCAGCGACAGATTAGCTAAATCCAAACATCCCCCCAAAGCACCTGACTTTGGATCGTAAGCACCAAAAACAACTTTATCAAGCCGTGCATGTGCAATCGTGCCTACACACATCATACAAGGCTCCAGGGTCACATACAGCGTGCAGCCATTAAGACGATAATTACCCATATGCTTTGCAGCAGCTCGAATGGCAACCATTTCTGCATGCAAACTTGGATCATGACAACCTATGCATTGATTCCATCCCTTACCAATAATGGTCCCATTATGCTCAATTAAAGCGCCTACAGGGACTTCACCTTGCGCTAATCCATATCTGGCTAAATCTAAAGCTTCTGCCATTCGTTGCATGATGGTTCTTTTATTTCGTAAGATTTGCGTTTAATTTTTCTGAATTTATTCCCATTCAATGGTGGCCGGAGGCTTACTTGAAATATCATACACCACACGATTCACTTGCGAGATCTGATTGGTAATGGCCGTGGATACCTTTTGTAAAAAATCAAAGGAAAGCTCAGAGCAATGCGCTGTCATGAAATCATCTGTAGTCACTGCACGCAGAACCACAACATGGCCATAGCTTCGTTGATCCCCCTGCACACCTACTGACTTCACAGGTAAATACACCACAAAAGCTTGGCTCAAATATTGGTAGAGATCAGAATCATGCAATTCCCGAATAAATATATCATCAGCACGACGCACAATCTCCAAGTTATCATTATTGACGTCACCTACAACCCTAACCGCCAAACCAGGGCCTGGAAATGGGTGACGGTTGATCATATCTTTTGGCAAGCCCAAATGCATACCCACTTGGCGCACTTCATCTTTAAACAGCGAGCGCAAAGGTTCTAACAACTCAAACTGCAGATCATCAGGTAAACCCCCCACATTATGATGGCTTTTAATCACCTCTGATTGGCTGCTGCCACCAGATTCAATCACATCAGGATAAATAGTACCTTGTGCTAAAAATTTTACACCTTTAAGCTTTAAAGCTTCTTTTTCAAAGCACTCTATAAAAAGCTTACCAATTATTTTTCTTTTCTCTTCCGGATCAACCACACCCTTTAAAGCTTGTAAAAATTTCTGTTTGGCGTCAACCACAATCACATGACAGTTGAGCTGCTTATTTAAAGTATCTTTGACTCGCATATCTTCAAAACGCAACAGACCATTATCAACAAAAACACAGGTCAATTGCTCACCAATAGCACGAGCCAAAAGTGCTGCAGTGACACTTGAATCAACACCACCTGATAAAGCTAAAATGACCTTCTCATGGCCTACCTTTCTTCTTATATCAGCTATGCTTTGCGATATAATATTTTCAGAACTCCAGCTAGCATCACAGTGGCAAACATCACAGACAAATCTTTCTATCAAGGCCATACCCTGCAATGTATGCGCTACTTCAGGGTGAAATTGCAGCCCAAACAATGGCTTTTTTTTATGGGCGATGGCAGCCGCCTGGGCCTCTCGTGTTTGAGCTATCACTGTGAAATTTTCAGGAGTTTTAACTACGGTATCGCGATGACTCATCCATACTTTTAAATATGAATCACTATCTGGCTCATGGCTAACTTTAATATTTGCAAGAAAATGCTCACCTTCAGCAATAATAATCTCTGAAGCACCATACTCTGCATGTGCAAGGCTTGCTACTTCCCCACCAAAATAGCTGGCCATCAATTGCATGCCATAACATATGCCCAATATAGGACATTTCAATGAAAACAGGACATCCAGTTCACGGTGCTTTTTGATATCATCAATGGTTTGGGGGCCACCGGACAAAATCACACCTTGTGGCTCCATTTTCTTTAAAGTTTCATCAACTGTTTGAGCTGTGCACACTTCACTATAAACGCCCAAAGACCGAATCCGCCTGGCAATCAGTTGTGTGTATTGTGAACCATAATCTACAATCAATATACCTGATTCTTGGATATTCATGGCAACTCACTGCCTCCAACTTGATAATTGGGTGCATGCTTTGTCATATTAACATCGTGCACGTGGCTTTCCTGTAATCCTGAATGAGTTAGACGCACAAACTCAGCCTGGCTGCGCAGCGCATCTAAGCTATCAGCACCGAGGTACCCCATGCAGGCCCGCAAGCCACCTGTCAATTGATAAATAACTTGCTGCAAAAGCCCTTTATACGGTACACGCCCCTCAATACCTTCTGGCACATATTTCTCTGACTGGCTAACATGAGCTTGCGCATAACGGTCACTTGAACCATGAGGTTGCTGCATAGCACCTAGTGAGCCCATGCCTCTATAATGTTTATAAGAGCGCCCTTGATATAATTCTGTCTCTCCTGGCGCTTCTTCCGTACCAGCAAACAAGCTACCTATCATAACAATGGAGGCACCAGCAGCAAGTGCTTTGCAAACATCACCTGAAAACCGAATACCGCCATCAGCAATAATAGGGATGTTTTTGTTTTCTAAAGCATCTGCGACCTCCGTGATGGCTGTAAGCTGTGGAACGCCAACACCTGTAACAATACGTGTTGTACATATAGATCCTGGGCCAATACCTACCTTAATGGCATCGGCTCCAGCATCAACCAGCGCTTTAGCACCTTCGCCACTGGCTACATTGCCAGCAATCACAGCCACCTCTGCATTTTTCTTAATCCAAGCTACTTGCTCCATAACACGTTGAGAGTGTCCATGCGCTGTATCGACAACCAAAACATCAACCCCAGCATCAATCAAAGCCACAGCACGTGTTCTGGAGGCCTCATCTGTGCCAATAGCCGCGCCTACTCGAAGACGCTTTAAGCTATCTTTGCTGGCATCAGGTTTATCTTTTTCCTTTTGAATATCTTTTACCGTAATTAATCCACGTAACACAAAATCTTCATCAACCACAGGTAATTTTTCAATACGGTGCTTATGCAGCAGTGCCATGATTTCACTTTGTGAGGCGCCTTCACGTACCGTGACTAAGCGCTCTTTAGGTGTCATAATACCACTGACTTCTTGCGATAAATTGGTTTCAAAACGAATGTCACGGTTGGTGACAATACCAATTAGTTGTCCATTATCCACAACTGGCAGCCCTGAAATTTGATGCGTCTTAATGACAGATAACAACTCAGATACAGTCGTATTAGGGCTGACCGTAATAGGTAACTTGACCACGCCACTTTCAAATTTCTTCACTTGGCATACTTCATACACTTGGGTGTCTATAGACATATTTTTGTGGATGATACCCAAACCACCCTCCTGGGCCATAGCAATAGCTAATCGTGACTCAGTCACCGTATCCATGGCGGACGATATAATAGGCATGTGTAAATTAATATCAGCTGTTAAGCGGGCTTGCAGCGACACTTGATTCAACTGCACCGCAGAGTACTTAGGTTTTAGCAGAACGTCA
>CAYGTQ010000041.1:0-6817 GCA_964352915.1 uncultured Legionellales bacterium | reverse complement strand
TAATTCTCATGCCCGTCCTTAAAAAATAAAAAATGTATTCTACTATAAAATAGCTTTTTATGTAATCAACATAGTCTAAAACCAAAGGACAGAATTTGTAAAAAAAGCTAGGCAAGCATGCTTCATCGTTGAGTGCTTTGTCGAGTATTAAGTGGAACTTGTTTGGAATGACTTGTATTAAAATTTGTCATATTTTTCTTTAAGCAAGATGAATCCTCAAGGAACTCTCCTCATTTCTATCAGATGCTTGATCAGCCAATGCCTCCTATCAGTATTTTCAGTACAGTAATAGGCTTGCACCTAAAACCAGCATAAAATCTACTGTACCATTTTAATTTCATGTATCTTAGCCCAAGTTCATCCATTGCTTGTGCAGCTATTTGCTAGTTGTTTATCCAATTGATTAATTACTCTGCGCATTTAAGCCTGTTGTTGTATATGAGACATTATTTATTGATGATTTGATCTGATTTAATTGTGATGCCATGAATGTAATACAGCATAAAGACCCACAACCGACACAGACAATGTGGTTTTAGAATATGTATAAATGCTGCAAAAAAATGGCTGGTTACCATCACTTCGCCAGGCATCTGCTTCCCTAGCAATTTCTAAGATCTGCAAGTCATGCCATAACATATCCCTAAGCATGGCATTTAGAACCATGAGCCTTCTGGCTCTGAATGTTCTAATTGAGCCCATATTAACATTTTTTGTTAATATGCAGTTATTTAAATCTAAAGTGATTCAAAAACATCCAAAAGTATCTATTAAATGCTTGTGCCAATTAGGCTAAATCCATTAGGATGCACTCATGATGATGGCATGGAGAGCTGTATGTTGTTTATCACCAATCGAATACTCAAAGCCAGTGCTGAGAACAGCCGTAATCGGCTACAATTCGACTTATCGCACAATGCCCCACTGCATGAAGTCCACTTTTGCCGGCGCCACCAGGAAAACTATTACGAATCTATGGCACCTGATTCATTTCTGAATGCTATAAGTGACTGTGATTCTCAACAGCTCCTGCTTTATATTCACGGATTTAATAACTTACCTGAAGTCGATATCTTTCCTCAAACCCTGCTTTTACAAAAATTATGCGACCAGCAAAGCCTAGGCAGCATCAGGGTCCTTCCGCTAATCTGGCCTTGTGACAACGATCTCGGCGTCATAAAAGATTACTGGGATGACCAAAAATCGGCAGATATGAGTGGGTTTGCTTTCGCAAGACTACTAGAATTTTTTATCAGCTGGCGCCAAGAACTCGCTGCAGAAGCTTGCACCAAATCTATCAATGTTCTAGCTCATTCTATGGGAGCCCGAGTATTCAGAGAAGCTTTGCGCATATGGCAAAAATACGATCGTCCTCAAATTCCCCAATTTTTCCGTAATACTTTTTTAATAGCAGCTGATGTTGTGAATGAGAGCCTGGAATATCATCAAGCTGGAAAGTTCATCAGTGATGCATCTCGCAATGTTTCAGTTTATTTTGCAGCTGATGATTTAGCCCTTAGAGCCAGCAAAGTAATCAACTTAAAAAACAACATCGCATCAAGACGCCTTGGCCATACTGGCCCTGAAAATCTAGAGAGGATCCCCAACAATATTTATGCATTTGATTGTGATAATTTTAACAATATTTATGACGACCCCATGGGCCATAATTACTTTCTAACTCAAAATATAGCCAACCCAAAATCCAAGCCTGGCATAGTATTTAAGCATTTGTTTCACTCTCTTTCAACAGGCAGGGTGCCTCATGCTCCACGGATCAAACATATTTTATCTTAAGTACTGCTACGTGCTTTTTCTTTAATGACAACCTGAACAGGAACACCAAACAAATCCAATTGTTTCTGAAAAACGTTGGTTAAATAACGAATGTAGCTACTCTGCAAATGGAAAGTAGCCGAACCATGCACAACTACCTTCAATGGCTGCTGAGATCCAATATGGGCGTAGCGCAACTTAGGCCTGCGGCCTCTGATCATAGCTGGAGGGCTGTGTGACACTGCATCTAATAAAATTTGAGTCAAGCGTGATGTAGGAAATGTACGTTGCATAGAATGGTAAATCTTGACAACTGATTTCATCATGATTTTTATATTTGCGCCATACAAAGCTGAAATATAATGGATAGGGACATAACCAAGAGGCTCTAATTTATGCTTAATAGTGGCTTGCAATTCTTGTTTTTGGGATTTATCGAGCGTATCCCATTGATTGATAGCGATACAAACTGGCTTACCTTCTTTAATAAAATGATAGATAAGTTTAAGATCTTGATCACACAAACCAAGTTTAGCTTCTAACAATAGCAATACAATTTGTGCAAGCTTAGCCGATTGCAAGGATTGTTTCATAAATTGTCTTTGATCAGCTAAAACCTGTTGTCGTTTGAATTTAAATCCAGCAGTATCCACTATTTCAATTTTTTGCTCACCTAATTGAAAAGTTGTTGCAACATTGTCTGTGGTTGTTCCTGGATAATCAGCAGTAATCACACGTTCGTCACCAAGGAGGTGATTAACCAAAGTTGATTTTCCTACATTCGGCCGTCCTAATACAGCTAAGCGCAGTGTGTCATCAACCTCTTGAACATCAACTGAAACCAAACCTTCATAGCTGGACAAATGAATCCTTAATTCTTGCAAGCCTTCACCTGATAGAGCATTCACAACCAACAGATCGGAAATACCCAAAGCACTGAATTCAGCTATGCATTCATGCTCTTCCCATTGCGCTAAGTTGTTAATAATTAAACACAATGGTTTGCCGCTGCGACGCAAAGCTTGATTAAGATAAACATCATCCGGGCGAAGAGCATCGCGTGTATTCACAACCCAACACACCAAAGATGTTTGCTTAATCGCTTGCTGGATTTGCTCATGAATATGAACTGACAAGGGATGGGTTTTATCATCAGGCCATCCTCCTGTATCAACCAATTGATAAGTTTGGCCAGATAGATTCAATTCTGCGTGAATACGATCTCGCGTGGAGCCTTCTTGCTGTGTTCTTTTGATTGGCAAAGACATTAAGCGCCGAAATAGTGTGGTTTTGCCTACCGAAGCTCTACCAACCAATGTAATGATGCTTGTCATCTGTCAGTACAATACATGATGCTCAGCTCTTTAATGTTAATCGATAAGCGAAAAGGCCACCATCATTAACCATAACAAACATACGGTCACCGAGCAAAATAGGTGTGGATGCAATGCCAGTGTGATCAACTTGTATACGACCTATGAGCTGGCCATTACTTTTTCCTATCCAATACAGATAACCATCATCATCACCTACAATGATTGTATTGCCATACATTACGGGCTTGGTGCTCAAGTGATGGTGTGCCATCTTGTTTTGCTTCCACATGGTTCGACCAGATGCCCTATCAAGACGCCACACAATATTATCTGTATCAACGGTAAATAACGAATGACTATCAACCGTTATGCCCAAATAAACCGACAGCTGCTTGCGCCAGTCAATGTGGCGCGAATGCAAGTCAAGAGCGACAACTTCACTTTGGTAAGACGCCATGTAGATTTTGCCGTGGCTAACCACAGGTGATGCAAAAATACCATCAGTGGTTCCATCAAGAGGATGGTAGCGCCGTTTTACTGGAGACAATTCCCAATGTATTTCACCTTTTTTAACAGAAAAATTCACCATGCGCCCATCTGCAAACGCTGCAAGTAAACTATTACCGTGCAGCGCTGGTGTAGAATGATGCTGCAAAACCAATTCAGAGGAGAATGTATGTTGATACTGCCAAGCTTTACGGCCTGTATTTATATCAAAACCAGAGACCATACCATCTAAAGTCTGAGTCAGCACTCGATTGCCTTTAACCCTAGGTTTTGCCAACATAACATTGCTCAACGCTGCTTTCCATACAACCTCGCCAGTTTTACAGGATAGAGCTACAAGCTCAGCTTCAGCCGTCCCTACCAAAACTAGCCCATGGCCCGCTCCCATAGCGCTGGTCGCATAACCTGATAAGTTAGTTTTCCAAAGCCGTTTCCCTTCATCAAGTTCGTAGGCGCTCACTTGTCCTGATGCGTCTGCTGCAAATATCCTATTATGATGAATTACAGGCACTAATTGTGTTGCTTGTTTTGTCACGCCACGACCTACGTCCACAGCCCACAACTGCTCTGCTTCTATCTGAGCAGATACTTTTGACCAGTGGACATCACGCGCGTCCACTTTCTTTGATGACCAACGACAACCAGGTAAATTTACCAAACTGAAAAAACAAACCACTATAATCAATATTCGTTGAAACATATACTTTACCTTCTTTTTAAGTATTCAATGGATTAATGTCATCATGCTTCATTTGTAACAGCATGTTGGGTTGCTGGTGGGCATGGTAATATTCTATAGCTGATTGATACCATTGCTTTGCTTTCTCAAGTTCACCTTGTGAGCTTGCAATATCACCTTTTAGCTCATTAATAAGCGGAGTGAGTGAGTCATTTTTTATGCTATCCAGTATCATTAATGACTGCTCTGTACGCCCTAAAGTAAATAATATTTTCGCTTGTCTGTACTTTGCAACAGCACGCATGGGTGCACGCTCACTGTTTTGGATAAGTTCTTGTAACAGCTTTAACGCTTGTTCTGGCTGAGCTTGCATCATAGCATGAGAAGCTAAAAAGAGTTGCGCCAATTCTGCATAAACTGTCTTATGGTAATCCTTTGCTAAATGCCTGGCAAAAGCAGCTTTCCGGTTGTCCTTGTCGTCCCCCTGCACTTCCAAAAGCTGCATATACAGAGTGGAAGCCTGATCTTGGTATGCTTTCTGCTTACTATCCCACCACTGATAACCAAAAACAATCAGTAACGCAACAACCACCCCCCATGAGGCATAGTGACCATAGTTACGCCAAAACTGCCGTATGTTCTCTAAAGACTCGTCTGTATGATAGTTGCTCATGTTCACCACCGCTGCCTACGTTTGAGACAATTATCCAAGTATTCCGGCAAACAATCAATATTTACTGTTGCTTGGTCACCGCTTTCGCGCAATTCTTTTACCTGAACTACTTTTTGTACAATTTCATCGTCCCCAACAACGAGGGCGAGCTGCGCACCACTTTTATCTGCTTGCTTAAATTGCTTTTTAAAAACATCTTCTGCGCCAGCATGCAGTACAACATTGAGCTGAGGGCGATTTTGACGCAATTGTTCAATCATAGACCAAGCATGATCTCGGGGAGCTTGCCCCTGAGCCACCACATATATATCAACACCTGAAGTTATGTCAGAGACTTCTCCCATCATCTCAACCACACGATCAAGACCAAAAGCACACCCTGCTGCAGGACAATGACCGCCTCCCAGTTGGGCAACTAGCCCATCGTATCTTCCTCCTGCACACAACGTCCCTTGCGCGCCAAGCTCAGTCGTTACCCACTCAAATACCGTATCATTATAATAATCAAGCCCTCGTACCAACGTTGGGACCACTTTGTAAGGTATATTCAAGCTATCTAATCGCTGACAAACTGCTTCAAAATGCTCCCTGGAGCTCTCGTCAAGATAATCCAGAAGTTTGGGCGCATTAGCAATCAGTGCCTGCATGTTAGGATTTTTACTATCCAAAATTCGCAGAGGATTTGTTAACAGCCGTTTCTGGCTATCCTGATCTAATTGCGCATGCTCAGCAGAGAAGTAAGCCACCAAATCTGCCTTATAATGCTGGCGTGACTCCGAGCGACCTAAAGAGTTGATATGCAACTGCACACTGTCTGATAAGCCTAATTGGTGCCATAAATGATGAGCTATCAACATAATTTCGGCTTCGATATCAACACCTTTCATACCAAAGGCTTCCAAGCCCCACTGCTCAAATTGCCGGTAGCGCCCTTTTTGTGGCCGCTCGCGACGAAACATAGCGCCTGAATAAAATACTCTTTGGTGTTGCTGTAACAAATCATGTTGAATGCATGCTCGCACACATCCAGCAGTACCTTCAGGACGCAAAGTCAGAGTATCGCCACCTCGATCGCTGAAAGTGTACATTTCTTTTTCAACAATATCGGTGGCCTCTCCAATGCTTCGACAAAATAAAGCCGTGCTCTCAGCCAGTGGCAACCGGATAGGCTGGTAACCATATTGAGCAACCAAAGCTGACATGCAGGCTTCAAGTTGGGACCATAAAAGTGCATCGCTGCCATAAATGTCCCGCATGCCTTTGACTGAACGTATTTTTTCCAAAATTTTCTTCCTAATTTACACAAACAAAGATAGATTAAATGTACTACTAAAGCTTACGCAAATTCAACTTACCTTATTAATCGATTAGAATTTAAGGTATCAGCAATTTATATTGTGATAACGATGCTAGACATCATCAAAATAGCCTAAACTATTTTCTTGTATGCCATACAACTGTCAAAATGCATACAAAGAGAAGAACCATAACTCGAATAGACGACGCTCCATACCACTTGAAAGATTGGCTTCGAGCATCAATTAACTTAAGACAAAAGTTACGTATCACAGTAAATAACTGAGAACTTCATTGGAATTTCATTGGAACTTCATTGTCTTAAGTTTGATAGTTTCTCAGATATTTTCAAGCAAAGCATCATCGCAATTCGGAAAATTTTATAAGCATTTAATTGGCATATCAATACAGTAAAATTAGGCATGTTTAAAATTTATTCTTAGCTTTTTATTTTACAGCACTCTCCCTATTAGTTGGCCATGTTATCATGTGGCATGATTAATCATGGAGGAGCGAATAAATGGCGTATTCATTGGCCTTTCGTATAAAAGCGTTGGAGTCTTATGAAAA
>CAYGTQ010000040.1:0-15365 GCA_964352915.1 uncultured Legionellales bacterium | reverse complement strand
CGATTGGCTAAGTTCTATTGGAAACCTGTCCTTTGGACTCGAGCTTATTGCCCCTTATCCGCTGGTGCTGCTCTACTCGATATCCTCAAAACTTACATCCAAAAACAACAACGTCCTGAAACATAAATCCAGCGCTATCCATCTCCACCTAAACCATTTATGCCTTTAGGTGGAGAATTTCGCGCAACTTGTTAAAAGGTATAAAAGCCATCCTCTGCAAATGTTTAGCGGCTATTGTCGTACGCCGCTGCCCTACGCCGATCGCGCTTATCTCGTTTCTTAAAATGGCCTTTATCTCGGCGAAAATTTATACGATCTCCCTTGGCACACTTGTTGTCATGACAGACGTAACTTGGCGTAACAGCCACGTAGCGACATAATGAATCCCCGGCAGCAGACCAAACCAATTGAGGCGCATTCATGCCATTAGGGTCAATGTTAGTATAGGCGTTACGACCTAATCCTTTTGTTGGTGGCAGAGTTGCTAAACTATCAATATGAACATTTTGAGCACCTGCTGGAATAACTCTAATTTGAGAATCCACGCCTGAACTTCGATAATATACATCACCATGACAATCATTTGAAAGCAGTTGTGGTGAAGAAGACACTGCCACGGCACTTACCACAAACACCATGGCTAAGCTATAGCATAAGCTAGATAATGTTTCCCAAAGATTGGCTTCAGCATTTAATGACACCAACAGGAAGGTAGCAGCAATTGCATGTTTACCTATAAAACTTATTTTTTTCATGATTGACCTTATAATAAAACGGCACTGGAATTGATTTTACTGTAGAAACACGATAAGTTAAACCTAAAAATACCCTACGACAAAAAAGTGAAGCTAGATTAATCAATTGGGTATAAAACACCTGATACTGGGCCGCTACAAATTGTTAAAACTAGCTTAACCATTTTTAATGCGTTTTTCTGTGTTTTTATCAAACAAATGTAAATTTTTGGAATTAATATACACATTGATGGTTTTATCGGAGCCTATGCAATCTCTACTGGAAATGCGCACCATAAGCTTTTCATGGCTTTGTGGCAATCTGCCATGCAACACGCTATCTGCCCCAAGCAATTCTGATAGCTCTACTTGAATGCTAAGTTTTTCTTTATGATCACTTCTTGCAACCACCGCAAGATCCTCAGGTCGAAGAGCCATATAAACAGATTGACTATGATAAACTTTATCGATTTTGTAAGGCAATAATAAAATTTGACCTCCCTGTAGTACCACTGAGCTCCCATCAGCTGTGACCGTTGCATCAAACACATTAATAGGCAATGAACCGATGAATTTTGCAACGAAAAGATTCTGTGGTTTCTGGTAAACTTCCATGGGCAAGCCTACTTGATCGATCATGCCACGATGAAACACAATTAACTTATCCGCAAGAGTCATTGCTTCCAAATGATCGTGAGTCACATATAGACTGGTTGTACCCAGTTCTCGTTGTAACCTTTTAATCTCAAGACGCATTTGTACTTTTAACTGAGGATCCAAATTTGACAGAGGTTCATCGAATAAGAAAATAGCTGGCTTGCGAACAATGGCTCGACCCATGGCCACGCGTTGCCTTTGGCCACCTGAAAGTTGTGATGGAATTTTAGTGAGTACATCAGATAATTGTAGGGTATTTGCTGCAAAGCTCACACGATTTTCAATTTCATGTTTTTTATAACCTCGCATTTTTAAGCCATAGGCCATATTTTGATAAACAGTCATGTGTGGATAAAGAGCATAACTCTGAAAAACCATAGCAATATCACGATCTTTAGGTTCTTTTTTAACTACAGAGCGCCCTTGAATATGAATATCACCTGAGCTGATCTCTTCAAGACCGGCAATCATTCTAAGCAAAGTTGATTTTCCACAACCGGAAGGTCCGACAATTACACCTAGCTCTCCAGGCGCTAAATCAAGATTAACACCTCTGACAACATGATGGTCAGCATAATGTTTATCGACTGCTATCAATTGTAACGCACTATCATTCATCAACGATATACCAACCCCTTTTCAAATAATCTTTGCATAAAAACTACGGTCACAACAGGTGGCAGAAGTGCTAATACCGCCATTGTCATAGCATAGTGCCATTGAGGCAATTGATCTGCAACACTCATCATTTGCTGTAATCCCATCAAAATAGTGCTGTTTTCAACGTCAGATATAATCACTAAAGGCCAAAGATATTGGTTCCAACCGTACACAAACATAATGATAAATAACGCTGCTATATTTGATTTTGATAATGGTAACACAATATGTATAAAAAACCTCCATCCATCGGCGCCGTCAATTTTTGCTGCGTCCGCCATGGTATTGGGAATGGTCATAAAAAACTGACGGAACAAAAATGTGGCCGTAGCTGATGCAATTACCGGCAGGCATAATGCTGGGAAACGGTTAAGCATATTTAAATCAGCGATTACTTGAAAAGTAGGTAATATCCTAACTTCAATAGGAAACATTAATGTCGCAAAAATCAACCAAAAACACAACTTTCTTAAAGGAAATCTATAAAAAACGATAGCATAGGCAGATAATATCGAAATAGAAATTTTTCCTACAGCAATGGTGATAGCCAACACAAAACTATTTAGCAGCATCAACCAAATAGGGTTGCTACCCGTCGCCCCTACACCTTCAAATAAAACCTTTTGATAGTTCTCTATAAAGTAACTTCCTGGCAGCCAAGGAATGGGAGCACGAAGTAAAGCACTGGCATCATGTGTTGACGCTACAAAAGCAATGTAGAGAGGAAATACCATTAAGCCAACCGCACAAATAAGCCCTGCATGGCTTAAATAGCTGAGTGCTCTACTTTGGGTCAGCATCAATAATGCACCTTTTTTTCAATAAAGCGAAATTGTACCAATGTTAATCCTGAAACACACAGCATCAACACGACAGACTGAGCTGCAGCGCCACCTAAATCCAATCCAAAAAAGCCGTCATTATAAGCTTTATAAACCAAAGTGCTGGTTGCACTCGCGGGCCCTCCTTGAGTAATGATATGAATGATACCAAATGTATCAAAAAATGCGTACACCAAATTCATAACAAAAAGAAAAAAAGTTGTCGGTGATAATAAAGGGAAAACAACCGATGAAAATCGATGGAAAGCCCCTGCGCCATCAATGGCTGCAGCCTCAATCAATTGAGCAGGAATGGCTCGAAGCCCTGTTAAAAAAAATATGAAATTATAGCTGACTTGCTGCCAAACAGCTGACAATACCACCAAAAATATAGCTTGTGAGGCATCCAAATTATAATTCCAATCAATGCCTAACGTTTGCAAATAATGGCTTAAAACGCCTACACTGGGATTAAATAGAAATCGAAACAACACAGCCGAAATTGCTGGCGCCACAGCATAAGGCCAAATCAAACAGGTTTTATAAAAGCTTTTGCCAGCCAAAACTTGGTTGACCATCAGAGCCAACAACAAACCTAAACCTAATGTAATGACCGCCACTAAAAATGCATAAAATAGTGTAAACCCCAGAGCGTATAAGTAATCACCATGCATAAATATGTCTAAATAATTGGCTAAACCTACCCAATGTTGTTGTATGCCAAATGCATCGCCTTGAAATAAGGACTGCCAGACAGATTGCAGCGTGGGCCAAATAAAGAAAACCATAGTGATAGTTAATTGCGGGAAAATAAATAAAAAAGGCAATATCCAACCGTTTGAATAAGGTAAAATCACGGCATGTCGCTTCTTGCTCATGGTGATTTTTCCTCGCAACTCAGACTTGTGTTATTAGAAAATCGTGAGAGTAAATGATTGCTTTCTTGTGCCGCATAGCTCAATGCCTGTTTAGTAGAAACTTTTTTTGACCAAATTTGCTCGAGCTGCTGGTCTAATACTTCTCTTACTTGCATATAATTACCTAAACGGATCCCGTAGTAAAAAGGAGAGCTTATATAATTTTGTAAAGATTGCTGTAAAGCTTCCAATGAACGCAAGCTATCGCTGCATTGTGCCTGACATTTGTAGTCAGACAAATATTTTGGACTTAAAACCGCCAAATAGCCTGTTTTTTGTTGCCAACGAGCTTGTATTGGAGCAGATAGTAGAAAGGAGAGAAATTCTGTAATTCCAACGTACTTTTCCGGCTCTATGTTAGCCATCACCCAAATAGCCCCTCCTCCAATCAATTGTCCATGCTCTTGTCCTCCATGTATTTGCCAATATGGTAAAGGTGCTACACCAATTTCAAAGGGTACATGCTTGGCTAAATCGGCCAAAGCTCCTGAGGACTGCGTTAGCATCACACATTGCTGGCTTGTAAATAAAGTCTGAGCATCATCAACACGTCCACCGTAGCGAAATCGTCCATCATTTTTCCAATAAGAGATTTGTTCGATATGGTACTGCAACAATTTATTTTGATGAAATACAGCTTTAGCTGTGCCTTGATTAAAACCATTTTCTGGATTCAAAAAAGGAAGGCCATGTCTTACGCAAAATGATTCTACGTGTATCCAGGCTGGCCAAGTACTTGTTAAGCCACAAGAAGCACCTCTATCACGTAATTGCTGTAACAAAATTGAGACATCTTCCCACGTGCCTAATAACGGCTTATCAGATAATCCATAGTGTTTTAATAAGGTTTTATTGTAAAACAGTACACCCGTAGACACATTAAAAGGAACAGCTAAAAGCTTACCGTCTTTATCGCTGTAATATTGTTTTACAAGCGGCAAAAGGGTTTCGGTTGCCAAATGGCGTTTGGTTGTTTCGTATAATTGTTGTACTGGCAAGATAGCGCCTTGAGGTTTGATCAGCGTCCCTGTAGCAATATCAAACAATTGCACCAAGTCAGGAGCTATGCTTGCACGAAATGCAGCAACTGTACTGACTAAGCTTTCATTATAAGTACCCTTATAAGATGGGATGATTTTATAGTGATCTTGTTGTTGGTTAAACTCTGAAATGATGCTACCCAATTCCTGGCCGAGCTTACCAGCCATAGAGTGCCAAAAAGTAATCTGCAAAGGCTGAGCTATCACTTGCAGTGAATAAAATATAAAAAAAGCTTTTAGTAATTGGGCTAGCATAGCTATCTCTTTATTTCACCTGAAAGTAAATCTGGATAGTCAGAAAAAATACTGCTAACACCGAGAGACAGAAGGTGCTGAGCCTGTGCAGGGTCATTAACTGTGTACGCCATGGTGATTATGTTTTCATTGCGTAAGCGTTCAATAATGGCCTGCGTAGTATGGTGATGATTCATGTTTAGAGACACGCCGCCATGCCGGTTGAGCCATTCAAGAGCATCATCTTCCCATTCATCCACAACAAGCCCTATAGGAATACGAGGCTCTTCTTGTTTCAGCGCATGCAACAGCTCGCGAGAAAAGCTGGAAACCAAAAACCAAGGGTAGGCTTCTTGCCAATGCTCTTGAAAAAAGGTAGCAAAATATCTTGCCAATAATTTTTCATTCCCAAGGTGTGGTTTTAATTCAAAGTTAATATTCATCTGGCAATGCACCACGCAATTCATCACATCGAGCAATGTAGGGATCTGAATGCCTCGATACTGTCTATCAAACCAGCTACCGGCATCAAGAGATTGAAGTGTTGCCAAGGGAGTTAGTTCGACAACGCCTTGACCATTGGTCGTTCGGTGCAATTCATCATCATGAAATAATACCAATTCATGGCAAGCAGTTAAGCGAACATCCACCTCCACACATGTCGCATGAAGTGATGACGCCTTATAGATAGACGATATCGTGTTTTCAGGTGCGTAAGCGCTTGCTCCTCGATGACCAATGATTCTTGGGGCTTCTTTTGGATTAAAATAAGTCATTTTTGCGCTTTATTGCCCGTGTTTATCTTTATATTTAAATTTTGTATCTCAAAGAGACCATCACCGATAGGGGCAGATTACCATAAATGCAAGAGAAGGTAACTTGATAGACATATGATCAACTGAATTCTCGTATCTGGCTCTGACTGCTTTTACTAGACAATGCATGCTAATCATTATAATTTAAGACATTGGTTTTAAAAACCCGCTGTACCGTGGTTAATTGCTTGTTTTTTGGTTTGCTTGAGCAAATAAATATCTCGAGGCATCTCTTTAATAATAAGTAATCTCGATACAGTGAACTGTATTGCATCAATATTGAGGGAAAACAATGAGCTATAACCTGTATTCTGATGGACATGTCGGTGATCAACATGAATTACTTGAATATGTGGCCGATACAAGCCGTGGTGAATTGTATTTAAAAGTTGATAAAGCCACTGGCCTAAATGCTATTGTTGCTATACATAGCGTAAAAAATGGTCCAGCCTTGGGAGGCTGCCGCTTGTTGAAATACCCTTCAACGGTGCGCGCTATTTGGGATGCTCTACGGCTTGCTCGTGCCATGAGTTTCAAAGCTGCTTTGGTGAATGTCCCTCTCGGTGGTGGCAAAGCTGTACTAATTAAGCCTGAAATCATTCCAGATAGAGCAAAATATTTTCGGGCCTTTGGCCAGTTTATCCACTCCCTAGACGGCCGCTATATCACAGCCGTTGATAGTGGTACTAAAATGGAAGACATGGATAGCATCGCAGAAATGACACCTTATGTCATATCCTCCAAGAAAAGCAAACAAACTCCCTCCCTATTCACCGCGTTGGGTGTACTGTGTGGCATTGAGGCTGCAGTACATTGTGCTCTCAAGAGAGATTCACTAAAAGGCATTCATGTCGCAATTCAAGGTGTTGGGGAGGTAGGCTTCTTGCTGTGCCAGAAATTACATCACGCCGGAGCTCAATTAACAGTTGCTGACACAGATGAAGCCTCTACACAGAAATGTCAGGAAATGTTCCAAGCTAACGTAGTTTCACCGAATGAAATTCACAAAATAGACGCAGATGTTTTTTCACCATGTGCTCTTGGTGCTGTTATTAATGACAACACCATTGCTGAAATTTCAGCGCCTATCATTGCAGGAGCTGCCAACAATCAACTGGCAACAGCTGAACATGGCCAACAACTTCATGCAAAAGGCATTCTTTTTGCGGTGGATTATGTTATTAATGCTGGTGGATTGATTTATGCATCTGGTTGCTACCACGATATGAGCGAAACCGATATTGATAAAAATGTTCACAATATTTATGACACACTGCATGAAATTTTTGAGAAATCTAAACTTGATAATTGCTGCACAAGTGATATCGCAGAAAGCATGGCACAAGCCAGATTGCAATAAGGAGGTTGCTGGTGAACCAAGTTACATTTCAGATTGATTATATTCAATTTTTGTCACCTGACTCTAAGCTTACAACAAATAAGCTTCCTGCATTAGTTAATGATCATGAAAGTTTAATTGCGCTTTACAGAACCATGGTATTAGCAAGGCGCTTTGATCAAAAAGCCATAGCTTTGCAGCGAACAGGCAAAATGGGAACCTACGCATCTATACACGGACAAGAAGCGATTGGCACAGCTATAGGCCATGCTATGGAGTCTGCTGATGTGCTTGCTCCTTTCTATCGAGATTATGCAGCGCAAATTCAACGCGGTGTAACTATGAGTGAAATATACCAGTATTGGGGCGGTGATGAACGTGGTAGCTGCTATAAAGAGAATAAACATGATTTGCCAATCTGCGTGCCCATTGCTACTCAATGCTTGCATGCTACAGGCATTGCATTTGCCTTCAAATACAAAAAAGTTAATCAAGCTGTGGTCACTTGCATTGGCGATGGTGGTACATCTGAAGGTGACTTTTATGAAGCACTTAACATAGCAGGCGCATGGCGACTTCCAGTGGTATTTGTGATTAATAATAATCAGTGGGCCATTTCTGTACCACGCCAAGCACAAACAGCTTGTGAAACATTGGCACAAAAAGCCATTGCTGCTGGAATCAAAGGACTCCAAGTAGACGGTAATGACGTCATTGGAATGCGTCATGTCATGGGAGAAGCATTGCACAAAGCTCGTACTGGCGGTGGCCCTACCCTAATTGAAGCTATGACTTATCGTTTGTGTGATCATACAACTGCTGATGACGCAACAAGATATCGCGGCGAAAAAGAGGTTGATTTAGCACATAAACTTGAACCCATCGCTAGACTGCAAAAATTTCTAGTTCATGAAAAGAAAATTTGGGATGATCAAAAAGAACAGGCTTTACAACAAGAAGTTGAACAAGACATAGCACAAGCTGTTGACACCTATCTAAGTCAACCGCCTCCTCAACCTCAGGATATGTTCGACTACTTATATGACGAATTACCTGAGGCGCTGCACAAGCAACGCCAAGAAGTTATGGAGAACATTTGATGTCACAAATCACACTTATAGAAGCCGTTACTCAGGCTATGCATTATGAAATGGGGCAAGATCCTAATGTGGTTGTATTTGGAGAAGATGTTGGCACCAATGGCGGTGTGTTTCGGGCCACTGCAGGATTAATAGAAGCCTATGGCCCAGAGCGTGTTATTGATACGCCACTGGCTGAATCAATGATTGCTGGGCTTGCTATCGGGATGTCATGCCAAGGCATTAAAGCCGTAGCTGAATTTCAGTTTTTAGGTTTTATTTACCCAGCATTTGATCAAATTATCAGTCACGCCTCAAGAATGCGCAACAGAACACGTGGACGACTTCACTGCCCTTTGGTTTTTAGAGCACCTTATGGTGGTGGTATACACGCTCCTGAGCATCATTCAGAAAGCACTGAAGCTATATTTGCACATATCCCTGGACTGCGCGTTGTGATCCCATCATCACCTGCTCGTGCTTACGGTTTATTACTTGCTGCTATCAGAAATCCTGATCCTGTCATTTTTTTAGAGCCCAAGCGCATCTACCGCATAGCAAAACAAGATGTTCCTGATAATGGTGAAGCCCTGCCACTGGATACTTGCTTTATTCTAGAGGAAGGCAATGACATCACTCTCATCAGTTGGGGAGCTTCTATGCATGAAACTTTGCAGGCAGCAAAAAAGTTACGTGAACAAGGCATTTCGCCCGAAGTTATTGATCTCGGCACCATCAAGCCTCTAGATAGCCAAACTATCTTGTCATCAGTAGAAAAAACTGGACGCTGCGTCATTGTACATGAAGCTTGCCGCACTGGCGGTGTTGGCGCTGAAATTGCCGCTATCCTTGCAGAAGAAGGTTTAACCTCATTAATGGCACCGGTTAAACGAGTTACTGGTTACGATACCATTATGCCTTATTTCAAGCTAGAAAAATCCTATCTGCCTTCTGTAGAAAAAATACTTAAGGCTGCAAAACAAACCATGGAGTTCACATGAGCATATTTAATTTACCTGATCTCGGAGAAGGATTACCCGATGCTGAAATTCACCAATGGCAAGTAAAAATTGGTGATTCTGTTAAAACCGATCAACCCATGGTTGCCATGGAGACAGCGAAAGCAGTCGTTGATGTGCCAGCACCCCAAGACGGCATTATTAAAAAATTCTATGGGCAACCTGGAGATATTATAAAGACAGGTGCTCCACTTGTGGAGTTTGAATCATTACAATCCAAAGAAAATACCAGTGACAGCGGCACAGTTGTTGGTAATATCGAGACCAGCGAGCAAGTTATTGATGAGACGGCATCAGTTGGAGCTTCCACAAATTCTGGTCAACCAACAAAAATCAAGGTCACACCAGCTGTGCGTGCGCTTGCTCGAAAGTTAAATGTCGACTTATCTTTAGTAACTTCTTCACGCCCTGATGGGCTGATCACAGCGGATGATGTCAAACAATTCAGTGAAGCTCTCAATGCTGCAGGAGAGCTTGAACTGCTTAAAGGCAGTCGGCGCATGATGGCCTTTAGCATGAGTAAAGCACATGCTGAGGTAGCCGCTGTCACGCTGCAAGATGATGCTGAGCTTGAATTAGATAGCTCTAAAACCAAACAGATGACTGTTGCTATCATTCAAGCCATAGCCAGTGCTGTTAAAGTTGAGCCAGCTCTTAACGCTTGGTACGACAACCAAGCTGTTGGCAGACGGTTACATCAAGAACTGCATCTAGGCTTAGCTATCGATAGCTCTAAAGGACTTTATGTGCCCGTCATCACTCACGCTGACTCTAAAAGCGCTGAAGAGCTACGCGAACGAATCAATCTCTTTCGCGAGCAATCTCAAGCAAACGCCCTGTCCCCAAGTGATTTAAAAGGTGCTACATTCACGCTATCTAATTTCGGAGCCCTCAGCGGGAAATATGCCAATCCTATTGTCGTCCCCCCTACTGTAGCCATTCTTGGTGTTGGTAAAATGCATACCGTACCTGCTGTACACAAACAGGAAATTGTTATTCGGCAACGTGTGCCCCTTTCATTGACCATCGATCACCGTGCTGTCACCGGCGGTGAAGCGGCGCGCTTTTTAAAAGCAATCAAAATATTCCTGGAAAGCTAGTTTATCTTACTATTTAGCTGGCATACGTATAGCACCATCTAAACGTATCGTGGCAGCATTTAAGTAATCATTTTCGATAATATGACAAACTAAGCTCGCAAATTCAATTGGAGAACCATAGCGCTTGGGATAAGTAGCGTGGCTCAGCAAACTGCCTTGCACTTTGTCCGGCATGCTAAGCATCATAGGCGTTCCCATAATGCCTGGCATTATGGTATTTACCCTCACTTCAAATTTAGCAAATTCTCTTGCAGCGGGCAACATCATGCCTAATACACCACCTTTAGAAGCGCTGTAGGCCACCTGGCCTATTTGCCCTTCAATAGCAGCAACTGATGCTGTATTGATTATAACGCCTCGCCCCATATTCATATTCATAGCATCATCATCGTTACGAATCATGGCTTGATAAGCTGCTCGCATTACATAAAAAGTCCCCAGCAGATTAATTTTAACAACATCCTCAAAATGAGATGTCGGCATAGGACCTTCTTTTCCAAGCACCCGCATGGCAGGGGCTACACCTGCGCAATTGACACAAATATGCAGCGCTCTATTAGTGAATAACTGTGAAAATAGCTCATCAACAACTTTGGCATCGCTGATGTCGCAAGCATAAGCTTCTGCATTAATCTCTTGCGCTAAGTTACCTGCTTTTGCTAAATCTCTATCTAAAATAATAACTTTAGCGCCTTTGTCAGATAACATCCTTGCTGTAGCAGCCCCCAATCCAGAACCACCACCGGTGACAATGGCACAATGTTCTTCAATAAGCATAATTACCCCTCAATATTTTGAAAATAAACTACAGTCTATGCACAATTGAATTGCCAAGCAACTAGGCTAGATGGCGCCTCAAATCCTTAATTTAATCATAATGCAACTATATCAACCTTATGGAAAGTTATCATCGTTTAAATCACACTCTTGCAAATGCATTGACCTCCATGAATTAGAGCCATCATCCATATAGCCATCAAACTCTGTTTGTTGTAGTATTGTAATTTGGCAATGACTATTGATAGATAATGCTCTTTAAATTAAGCTTTACTCAGCGTCTTTCTTAACTTCTAAGCTAAAATTTATGAAAAAAGTATATTTCTTTGCATTGATTTCTTTTCTACTGATAAGCAGCGCAAGTTTCTATTTAGGCACACAATACCCTACTACTAAAAGTGCCGCTCAAAAAATTATGCAGCAGCAATCCACTTGGCGTTTACAATACCACTCGACAGGTAGTAAGAATGCCCGCCAAGGTTTCTGGGCTTCACCTTTTAAACCAAGATTTACAGGCGCTGCAGGCTTCGTATCTTACCGAAATGAATTGAATAAAAAAAATTATTTACTATTGACCCTTCAAGAGCGCATCTTCAAAGGTAAGAAAATTATGGTTGCAGAGCCACCTGCTGGCTTCTTTAACGGCTCATATCCTGGCACAATACCTCATTTTATCGCTGAATCTGCTGAAAAACGTATTGCAAAAAACACCCAACAAGGCTTGCCGGCTAATCAAGAAATGATTTACCAAAATGTTATTGAGCATGTCTCTGTCCCTGAAAATAAAAAAAATTATGTTGAAGATCATGATCTATGGGAAACCATTTATCGAGAAATTGATGAAGAAGCCGGCTTAGATATTAAAAGCATTTTAAATGAAGAATCTGGTGAGTATCGATTGGTTAAAGAAGATATTTTCGAAGAAGTGGAAGTTTCAGATGCCTATGTGTCAGTCAGACACATTATGCTCGCTGGAAAAACTGAGCCTCCAAAACTTGCCAACATCTTTCCTAATGAAGAAATTTTTCATGCTCAATGGGTTGCGCTTGATGACATCGACTTCAATCAACTGGCGGTTAATACCGCCAAAGGCACGTTTACCATCAAGCCTTTCGATAACATAGCCTCTTCCATGCAGAAAGTAGTTACTCAGCTACATCAACGCTCTTAGCGTATTCTTTTCTTTAACCACACGAAAAGGTGGCGGAGAGGGCAGGATTCGAACCCGCGTGGGAGAAACTCCCCATCCGATTTCGAGTCGGTGCCGTTATGACCACTTCGATACCTCTCCAACGAGTTTTTCTCAAATTTTTTGCTGATGCTTGTGTTTACTCACCATCAAGCTATTAGGTGGTAACAACGAAGGTGTTGGTTTCGGGACACCGCCTTCATCCGGCACAACATAATGGCTTGCTTGATGGCTCAATTTAAGAGCAACACTGTCTGGCACTGTGATAGGCACAATGTTGCGAGCTTCTAAATAGCGTCCACTTTGACTACCAATCAAGCCCGCACCTTGCCCCTGCCGCTTGCAGCCACTTGCAGCCAGCAGCAGCCATAAAATTGAACTTAAAATAACCAAATTATTCATATTTTTGCCATACCCTGTGTTGTACCAGCCTCTATAATACCAGAATTTTCCATGGCAGCTAAGAGCACATGTTGATAATTTGAACCAAAAGTTGTCAAAGGCATTCGTAAGGTAGGTTTTGATATCAGCTTCAACCGTGCTGCAGCCCATTTTACTGGAATAGGGTTGGATTCCAAAAACAGGGCCTTATGCAACGGCCTAAGCGTATCAGACATTGCTTTTGCTTGATCAATATGACCACTCAAAACAGCTTCACAAGCCATTCTAACTGCTTTCGGCGCTATGTTAGCTGTCACCGAAATAACACCTTGTGCGCCAGCTCTCATCATATCAAATGCTTGTGCGTCATCACCACTTAACAAAACCAATTGTTCATGACATAAACGTTTAACATCATTAACTCGAGTCGCATCGACTGTTTCTTTTAATGCCACAATATTAGGGATGCTTGATAATTTTGCAATTGTTGCGGGCAGCAGATCGCACATGTTGCGATCGGGGGAATTGTACAAGATAATTGGTAAAGAGAGCGCATGGGCAATTGCACGATAATGCTCATACAGACCCTGTTGCATTGGTTTGATGCTTGCAGGCGTTGAAATCAGACAAGCATCTGCCCCCAAATTTGCCATGGCCTGGCTTAGTTCAATCGTCGCTTGAGTAGCGTGCGCATTGCTCCCTGCAATAACAGGCAGCTGTCCTCCTACACGCTCCACAACAAACTTTACCAACAATAGCTTTTCTTGCTGGGATAAAGTCATCGATTCACCGGTTGAGCCAGCTACAACAATCCCATTGGTGCCGGCAGCAATGTGCATATCCAACAGCCGTTCTACACTCGGATAATCTATCTGGCCATTTGCCTGCATGGGCGTAATTAGCGCAACAAAACTACCTTTAAACATATGTCTCTCTAGTTAGCACTTTCATTCACTTTAGGCCAATATTGTAGCATTACTTTGATAAGAACCGCCAATGGAATTGCGAAAAATACACCGGCAACACCCCATAATTGACCAAAAAAAATTACGGACATAAGAATAACAATAGGATGCATTTTCATAGTTTCTGAAAATAGTAACGGCACCAATAAGTTAGCATCCAAAGCTATTAAAACGCAGTAAAGCACAAGAAACGAAACCAAGTCAGCGGTAAATCCCCACTGAAAAATAGCAATTACCACCAACGGCACTGTTACAAGCACAGCACCAACCCAAGGGATAATGCCACTTATACCAACAGCAATTGCTAAAATAGTGGCATAATTTAGCTTAAAATATATAAATAGCACATACATAACCAAAGCCAAAATAACAGACTCCCACAGCTTGCCTATCACATAATGGCTTATCTGCTTATGAATTTCTTGCCACATTAAATCCAAGCAGCTGAGTTTTTCAGGAAAAATTTTCCGCACACTTTCTAATAAGAAGCTTTTATCGATCAGCAAAAAGTAGACCATAATTGGCACCACAATAAAATAGACCAGTAAGCTTAAAAGGCCTGGAATAGAGGCTAACGACAGTGAAAAAAACCATTGCCCTACTGAACTTACTTTCCAATCTATATCTGAAACCAACGCATCAAATTTGCCAAGCGATAAAAAATGTAATTGTTGGTTGATAAAATCCAACAATAAGGAATGAGCACGGCTAAACATGCTGGGCAGCTCTCTTACCAAATGGAGTGCTTGCTCCCATAACAACGGAAGAAAAAGTAGACCTACCAACAACAATGCCCCAAAAAATACAATACAGACAAATACCACTGACCAAAGAGGCGGAATGCCTAGACGGATTAAAGGCTTGACCAATGCATCCAGCAAAAAGGCAACGATAAGGCTAACAATAAAAGGCGCCAGTATTGCACCAAAAAGATATATAAATAAACTGCTTGCTGCCATCAAACACAGTAAAATTAGTGCCTCAGAATGAGAAAAATATCGATTTACGACTTGAGTGATCTGTTGTTTCATTGATATCCTTTTTAACAGAAAGCATCTATATCAGTTATGTATTTGCCCAAAATTAAAGTGTGAACATTATCTGTGCCTTCATAGGTATAAACTGATTCTAAATTATTCATATGACGGATCACATCATATTCTAAACTAATTCCGTTTGCACCCAATAAATTGCGGGCTTTGCGTGCTATTTTAAGAGCCTCACGACAAGCATTACGCTTCGCAAGTGACACCATAATGTGATTCGCCTGCCCGCTATCAAACAGTTTTGCTAGCTGCATATTGACTGCTTTAGCCTTCACAAGCTCACTGTACATCTCAGCCAAGTCACTTTGAACAAGTTGGAAACTTGCCAGAGGTTTTCCAAATTGCTGACGCTCTAATGTATAACTCACAGCTTTCTCAAAGCAAGCAGCCGCTGCCCCCATGGCCCCCCAGCAAATCCCAAAGCGAGCTTGAGTCAAACAGCTTAACGCGCACACCAAGCCTCGCTCTGTTCCAGGCAAACAGTGATCATCGGGCACAAAAACGTTTTCAAATACCAATTCTCCTGTAGAAGATGCTCTTAATGACAACTTATGTGTGATTTCATTAGCAGAGAAACCCGTCATGCCTTTAT
>CAYGTQ010000039.1:0-15635 GCA_964352915.1 uncultured Legionellales bacterium | reverse complement strand
GTCCATAGGCTTTTTGCATAACAAATTTATTGAAACTATGTCTATGAATCACACAGCCTTAGTGGATGTGACAAAAACTCAGCGAATTAAAAGTTGTCTGATCTGTCTGAGGTTTAAAAATTTAAGCACCGCTTGTATGCGGCGCTTAAATTATGATACGGAGCTGTTTTTTTTGATTTAAGCTTCACAGCTTATGAGAGATTTTTAATCCCAATCGTCGCCGCTATCATCATCACTGTCGTAGGTTGTTCCTATCCTTATTTTTTTCATCGCTTCTTGCAACGTACTATTCATCTCATCGATTTTATCTGATTTCTGTCTGCTTAATTCTTCTTTCTCACGTTTTTTTGCTGCTTCTTCCTTACGCCGTTGATCCGCTGCGCGCTCTTCCTGTTTTCTTTGCTCAGGTGTTTTTCGAGCTTCCCGATCTTTTCTGAGCAATTCTGCCGCATCTCTTGCAGCTTTTAATTGAGCGGCCTTCCTTTGACTTTCAATAGCGCGTCTTTCAGCTTCTTGTTCTTGGGCTAAAGCCTCTGGGCTGAGCTCTACATGCTTGATTTGATCAAAAAGTCCACCTATGCCTGTGCCACTAAACGTAGCACCTTTGGCTCTTTCTCTTATCTTGCTGGTCACCAGCTTCTTTGCTGTTGTTGGCGTCGTTGGCTTTTTCTTACCAGCCAATAGTGCAGTTAACTTCGTTAACTTTTTTTGCAACGCCGCATCATGGCTTACGGTTGTATGCGGTGCCACAGGCACAGCTTTGGGTGCCACAGGTACAACTTTAGGTGCCACAGGTACAACTTTAGGTGCCGCAGGTGCGTTTTTAGCAGCAATTCCTTGGGCCAGCAGCTCAGCTTTCAATGCTTTGCGCTGCAGCCGTTCTTTATACATTGCACCCAATTTATCAGCTGCTTTTTTCTTATCAGCATGTTTGGCTGCTAATTGCTGCTGCCATGCTGGAATGACAGCAGACCCGACTTGCCCTGCTTTTTTCTGGTTGCTTGCAGCCTTAGCTGCTCTTAGTCGCTCATCAATACTCATAGGTGGAGCGCCTGCTTGAACTTGTTTCATAGATTTTTGTTTCTCCCTAAGGGCATCAATCAGCGAGTTGCCCGTTTCTGAAGAAAGGTCTGTGCTTGCCAAGGCCGCGGCAGCTGCTTTGGCTTTGGCTTTACTGTTTTTCTTTGCTGCATCTCTAATAGCTTGCATAAGCTGTGCTTGAGGACTGCCATCAGCGGGCTTGTAAGATTTTTTTAGCAATTTTGGCGCTGAAGGAGGTGGCAATGGTATTGCAGATG
This sequence comes from uncultured Legionellales bacterium, assembly GCA_964352915.1. GTDB lineage: Bacteria > Pseudomonadota > Gammaproteobacteria > PIVX01 > PIVX01 > CAYGTQ01. The sequence continues at coordinate 14,337 of CAYGTQ010000039.1, read as the reverse complement.
ATCCCGCAGGAGTCATGGTTAGCGGCATGCTTTTTCTGACCTTCAGGTAGATTGGGGCATGTGTGCCGTTACCATCAATGCGCAAAACATTGTGCTGAGCACTGCTTAGGGTCGGTACAATGGTGCCACCCAAATTAACAGCTTGTTGAGGGCTTATTATTGTAGGCGTACTGACAGGGCTGGGTATAACAGTGATGGGGGGTGCTTTAGGATCAGGCTTGGATGCCTTAAGCATTTTATCTAAGCCTATACTTAAACTTTTCATGTTTTTCACCAAAAGTGGATTATCAAACAATTTTCCAGGCTCTTTTTTGCCACCAGGCTTTGCAGGAGCTTTTACGCTCACCACACCGTGTCTTTTTGCGAACCTTTTCTGTAGCTCGCCCAATACATCCCCCATACCAGTAGGGGCAGCATCCCTGGCTTTCTCATGAGACTTGAGTTTTTTCTTTGGCGCAGAAGCAGCAACTATTGGCGGCGGTGGCGGTATGAAGCCGGCTGTCGCTAGAACTGCAGTATGAGAGGTGTATTCACCTTTCAGAGCCGCGCTGGTGCTACTTGGTAAGCGGACAGTTACAGGCTTATGATCGGTGAATTGCACCACATGCTCAACCGATGCCCCCGCATGATGCTTGCTCAGCGCTGCTAATTCGTCAAAATCAAAAATAGCATTGCCTAATTCATCGCTAAAGGAGCTGATGGTTGCATTGCCCTCAACGTCCTCGAGACCACGGCCAATGGCAGCTAGGCCTTCGATATCGAGCAGTTGTTCACTGTGAGCGACCTGAGGCGCGCTGATACCGCTGACAATATCAATATCACGCACAGGCAGGCTGGTCATTTTTTTATCCAGCGTATCTAGGCGTGATTTGCTGTGCTCTCCAAGAGTCCAATTGAAGCGGACGCCCGCAAAAAAGTTGGTTTTTCTAACTTTGTCATGGCTGACTTCACTTTCCAGGGCCAACCAATCGGCTACTTGCCAAGCGCTTCGCGCCCGCATGCCTTTAACTTTCTTAACATCTTTAGAGCCTATGCCAAAATAGTAATAAGCTAAATGAGCTTGGAATTGCTCGTAACCTGGAATGGTTGAGCCAACTTCTATGTCAAAGCCGCTTAAAGATTTTTCATAAGTAGCCATATGCTCTGAGGTCAAGCGGGTGCGATGCCCATCAAAATCAGCTTTAAAGCGATTTTTACCACTGGTTTCATATTTTTTGTTCATGGCGAGATAGGTGTTGATGCGAAACTCAACATGTTCTCGTAATATTTCTGCGCCAAAGGTCCACTGACGTAAGTTGTTGCGTCGGGCAGAACGCCTGATATCGTAGAAACCATAAACACCGTAGATGGTGTTGTCGTGGCGATGGCGGTAACCCAGACCAAAGTTACCCTCGCGAGCAGTTTTGCTGTCTACCATGCCAATTAAAGTTATGTGAAACAAGGAGTTATCATTTTGGAGCACAGGGATGACCATGCCCAGACGCCCAATATTACGCTTATTGCCGCCCCGGATAGCCAATTCAATGTTGGTGGCATATTTCTTTTGCTGCACGGGTATTTGGATTGTATCGGCATAAACCAGATCAACCATCAGCATTGCAGCCACAGCCGCAGGCGCTAAAACAGCGCTGTAGGAAGGTAAATTGCGAGAAAGGTTCTCGATTAAATGACTAGTATTTTTTTTGTTACACATGTTTTTGCCTGCCCTCTTTTCATAAGCTTATTATTCAACTTGTACGCTACTTCTAGAACCGTACTTAGTACGTAAATAATTAGTTTATTGGTTATTTAATATTAATTAAGACCGCTTTCAATGGTCGATTATACAATATTTAGAGCACAAAAGCATCAAATAGTTCAACTAAATTTCATTTTATGGCTTGTGCGATCGTTTGGATCAAAATCTGTTTTAAAAGAATGAGTTAAGCATATGAGTTGTTTATAATTTGATATGAATCGGGGCTATTTAGCTTTAAAGCAGCGAAGAAGGTTGAGAAATTTCATGACAAAAAAAGCCATGGCAGCTGAGAGCCTATGGCTTAGTCGAATAGGTTTTTTTTAGTTGCTCACCAGAATAAGGGCGTTGTGGCTAGGATAGAAACCATTGCAGAAAGGACTGTCTTTGAGCGCTTTAATTATTCTGATCTGAAAAGGCATGTAATAGTTTATAGTTGTATTGCTGATACATTTGGTTTTTCTCCACAGCTTTAGATAAAAACAGATCGTTATCAATTAAGGTGTTGCTGACCCGAACTTTATCGCCTTGCTGAAACAATTGTCCTGGCGTAATGACACTGTGAGTGGTTTGACCATTCACCTCTTCTGCCAGCAATAAAGCTCGTAATTTTCTCTGAAGCCCTGGATGATTGATTTTTTGGATCCCTACAGGAATGGCATTGGCCGCAATGATGTGGATCCCAATTTGTACCATATGATCATGGCTGTATCTGATCCAGCGTATGCACCCAATATGCCAATAGCTGTGATCTTCAATGGTTTGAGGTTGTACACCAATGATTTCACCCACTTGAATATTTTCAGGGAAATCAGAAGTGGTGCATAAGCAGTAACCGTGAGCGCTGCTGTTGATCAGTTGCCAATCGTGCATCTGATAAGGGCTATCGGTGCTTGGTGCGGCGCTAGGTTCTTCAGATTGCATACGCTTTAAAATTTCACGTGATGTCTCTGATAGCTTGTCTTCATCAATATTAACGCCACTTGTGCCAGTTAAACTGACAGAGTCATCCATTGCTTTTTGCTCATTGAGTTGAAAATGAGTGGAAGCTAAACCTACTGTGGCTCGTAATTGCCCTGCATCTTCAATTCTTGGGAAAGAACGTGTTGGAAACTTGGTCCAGACAAACAAAAGATGTTGTCTGACGACCAAAGGCAGATCTTTGTCAATTTTCTGTGATAACGAAGGTGCTTGTGCATTGAGAATGTCAATTAAGGAGCGATTATACAGCCCAATGGTTTTAGGATTTTGTAGCCTAGCATCTGATAACAATTGGCGATATTGAGGTGGCTCATCACCATCAAGCTCCATCACATGCATTACATCATCGGTGATGTGATCACGGATCTCAACCAAAGGTGACCAGTCAATGAAGTGGTTGTATAAGTCTTTTTTATCCTTGATGTGCAGCTGATAAGGCTGGCAACTTCCCAGCAGTACAGCGGCCTTAAATAAGTGATTGATGCTGTACTGAGGTGATTCTGAACCTATGGCACTGATGGGCAGATTGCACCACTGGTGCAGTCTTGCTGTTTGGTACCATTGATAGATATCTTGCCAAATGTGTGCTGGATTGGGATGATGCAGTTGATAGCAGCGTAACAGTGTTTGTGACAGATGATAAATCGCATAAAAGCAGGTACGTTGCTGCTCGGCTTCTTTGGAACGTAAATGAGGAAAAGTTATTTTGAGATTTTGCGCATAAGTTAAGTGTAGTTGTTGTACAACAGCATTGATATGGCGCTTTTTATGAGGTGCAATGGTCGTGTTTAGAAGATACTGTGTTTGCATGGTGTGAGAAAGATAGTTGACAACTGGGTGAAATAATTCGAGAATCTTTAAACTCTTGAGAGGTTCTTGTTGCATTTGCATTTGGGTTTGTTGCAGTGCGGCTAATACCAAGTCACAAGTCTTTTCCATATCAGCAAAAGGTAGTGACGATAACCATTGCTTGGTTTTTTGTAATTGTGTTATAGACAGCGGCAGAGTGTGCTGCATTGATGTGATATGAGCGATAGGTGATTGTGTGTGCATTGGCGAGGCCTCATTAATGTTATGGAAACTTCTGATAACTAATAAAATTAGTATAGATGAAATATGGCAATGTCTGTTTTTACGCACAGTAAAATTACAGGCAAAGGTTTAAGATGGCCTATTCGGACAGTTTCTTGACTTATATTTGCACTCTATAAGGATAAATTGTGACAATTCGTCCATTTCTTAAGTGGCCAGGCAGCAAATATCAAATTGTGACACAATTATTGTCACATTTGCCGCAAGGGAAACGCTTGATTGAGCCTTTCGTCGGTTCAGGCTCAGTATTTTTGAATGCCTCCCATCGGCGTTATTTGCTGGCTGAGCGCAATCAAGATTTGGTGACGCTCTATCGTTACCTAAAGCGCGATCGTGAGGCGTTCATTAATTATTGTCAGGGATTTTTTGTAACACAATACAATAACAAAGCACACTTTTATGAGTTGCGCCAGCAATTCAATGACACACGTGACCAAAGGCTAAAAAGCGCACTGTTTCTTTACCTGAATCGCCATGGCTACAATGGTCTGTGTCGTTATAATTTGAAGGGTCAATTTAATGTGCCGTTTGGTTATTACCAAAAACCTTATTTTCCACACAAGGAGCTGGTTCATTGTTATAAAAAACTACGCTATGCCAGTCTTAAGTGTGTTGACTATAAAAAAACGCACAGTTGGATTGAGCAGGATGATGTGGTGTATTGCGATCCTCCCTACACGCCCTTGTCTAAATCCGCAAATTTTACACAGTACAGCCCCCATCAATTTGGTTGGCAGGATCATGTTGAGCTTGCGGCCTTTGCCAAAGACTTGGCAAGCCAAGGGATCCCTGTGTTGGTCTCTAATCATGATACAGCGGATATTCGTCAACTGTATGAAGGGGCGGACATCGCGACTTTACAAGTGCGACGCTCTATCAGCTGTTTGGGGGATAAGCGCTCTACAGTATCTGAAATTTTAGCTCTCTTTCATCATTAGCTAAAAAAACCATCTTGGGTTCTAGGTAAAATTAGAGACTCACTCAATAGGTTTTCTCAAGATTAAAAATCAATCCATTGCTTAGAAAGGTGTTGAGGATTGTCCTGTACAAGTTTAGGCACTAGGTAGCCAGGAAGCTCTTTTGTGATTTTCTGCATCAAGTGCTGAGCATCTACCTTGGGGACAAAAAAATGCTGACTGCCTTGTACAGAATCTAGGAAATGTAAATAATAAGGAAGTATACCGGCTGCCATTAATTGATAGCTCAGTGCCGCCAGCGTGTGCGCACAATCATTAATACCCTTGAGTAGCACCGATTGATTCATCAGTGTGATGCCTTGTTGCTTGAAGGGTTGCAATGCTTTGGCCACCTCATTATTGATTTCATTCGGATGATTGCTGTGCAGCACCAGTGTCAAAGGGCATGGGGAATTTTTCCAAACATCAAGCAAAGCACGCTCCATGCGTTGCGGCAATACGATGGGCATACGGCTGTGAACCCGTATCAGTTTGATATGTGACACAGCACAAACATCACTTAAATACATTTCCCAGATTTTGTTGGGTAGCAGTAAAGGTTCACCGCCGCTGAAAATGACTTCTTTGATAGAAGAATCGTTTGAAATGTATTTCAGTATGTTTTGCCATATGGAGGGCGTGAGGCTGTGCTCTCTATAGGGGAAATGGCGGCGGAAGCAGTATCGACAGTTGATAGGACAACTGGGTGTTGTTATCACCAAGACTCGTCCATGGTACTTATGAATAAGGCCTGGTACGGGCATTTGGCTTTGTTCAAGCAAAGGATCGCTGACATAGTTCTGATAATGCTCATCTTCTATTTTCAGTGGTAGAACTTGGCGTAGCAGAGGATCGCCTGGGTCACCTTTTCGCATGCGTTTGACAAAGCTTAAAGGTACACGCAGCGCAAAGCGACTGTTTGCTTGTAAGAAAGGTATATCATTAACAGTCAATTCAAGATGTTTGAGTAAAATCTCAGGTTGGCTGATGCCATCGGCTAATTCACGTTGCCAGCGTCCCTGTGTTGATGTCATAATTGACCTGGATCTGTTTTCAATGTAGAGCATTGTAATCAATTTGCAGCAATAGTAAACAGCTGATCATGCGTTGTGACCAGAAGGAATGAAGCTATGTCTTACCGTACCAATGACTTTAAATCAGGATTGAAAATTATGTTGGATGGATCTCCATGCCATATCATCGATAATGAATTTGTGAAACCAGGCAAAGGACAGGCATTTAGCCGAGTCAAGTACCGTAATTTGTTGACAGGCCGCGTAGGAGAAAAGACATTCAAATCAGGAGAAAGTGTCCCATCAGCTGATGTGGTCGAAGCGCAGTGGCAGTTTTTATACCGAGATGAAGAGCTCTGGCATTTTATGCACCCTGAAACATTTGAGCAGTTGACAGCACAGGAGTCAGCTCTGGTGGATGCTTTGCATTGGTTGAAAGCGGAAGATATTTGTACGGTTATTTTATGGGACGGTGCAGCCATTCAAATTCTGCCACCTAATTTTGTAACTTTGCAAGTGACAGAAACTGATCCAGGCCTTCGTGGTGATACGGCATCAGGTGGCAACAAAGCCGCAACCCTTGAAACAGGTGTTGTGATCAGAGTGCCTTTATTTGTTCAGGAAGGCGAGCTCGTGAAAGTGGATACACGCAACGCAAGCTACGTGTCGCGCGTTAAAGAGTAATTCAGTCATGCTTTCATAACATCCTTGCTTACCAGAAAATGCTTAAATTTTCTTAAAATCTTTATATTTCATGCAGTTATGATCCATTGTGATGGTGGGAACTTTATATATTTTTCATGGTCTAAGTTAGCAGGAGGGCATGAATATGAATATGAAAAGTGCAAAATTTTCAATTGGTCAATTGGTTAATCATCGGTTGTTGAATTATCGGGGTATCATTGTCGACGTGGATGCGCAGTGCGAAAAGCAAAAGTGGCAAAGTATCGCCAATGGCTTGCAAGGTGCTCATAATGGGCCTTGGTACCGCATTTTGGTTGATGAAGCGAGCTACATCACTTATGTTTCAGAGCAGGAATTGTTGGCAGATTTTTCAGATATTCCAGTTGAGCACCCATTTATGGATAAGTTTTTTGAGATCGGTAGCTCAGGAGACTATATTCGCAAACAAAAGTTTAATTAGTATTTTTTTCTTTTCTTTTATTGATGATGCACTGCGGTGCATCATCATCAGTTGTCTGATCTTTCAGTGATGCTGATGTGCCAACTTATATGTAAGAAGAAGGAAGAAATTCTCTTCGTTGGTGACGCCATATCATCGTTTATTCTGGATAGCTCACCGAAACCTTACCATATGGCGTTTATGCCTATACCAGCACTGCCAACCAAGGCTCTCAAAAATGATAACCAATAAAGGCTTTGCTGACTAAGGTCAAGAAACTGTTAACGTTTGTAGTGCTCGCCGCTATTTCCTGGGTCTGGACAATCTTTTTTATCTGGCTTAGTTGTAGAGTCAATTAAGCGGCGCTATCTCCATTAAAGTTTTGTTGCTCGGTTATAGCAACATCTACTTTTAAGCAGAAAGTTATTTTTCATATCAAAAGCAATGTTTTATTGTTCACCAGTTTGATTTTTCAATGTCTTTAATGTGTTTCAAAAAAACAGATTGAGACGCTAACCATACATTTTTTTTGTATAATGAGTATAAAAATACCTTATGCTCTAGATATAGGCTATTATCATTTAACATATCGTGCTAGTATTCGCGCGGTTGGTCTGATTTGAGCTTTTGATTAAAAAAATTTTCTGCTTGTGTAGGAAATAAAAAATTTGTGGAAATTTTTATAGATTAATCTATAGTTAATCAGGTAAATGACAACTCACATGATGGAGAAATCGTATGGCAATAGCAAAGAAAAAACCTAAAACTGTTCGTAAGACAACAGTTAAACGCAAGGTAGTGAAAGCTACGGCAGCTGGCAAGAAGGTAGCCGCTGTAACCAAAACAATGGCAGTGATGAAAAAATCTTTGAGCAAAAAAATTAAAGATTTGGAGTCTAAAATCAAAAAATTACGTGCTGAGCATGCCAAAGAGAAGAAACAAATGGCTGCCAAGACCAGTGCCATTAAAGCAGCTGCCAGCAAAATTACTAACCAGCTAACCACCACCAAAGCTAAAAAGACAGTTAAAAAAGCCACTGTTAAAAAGAAGGCAACTAAAGCAAAAACTGTCAAAAAAGCAGCTGTTAAAAAAGCCGTTAAGAAAAAAGCACCTGCTAAAAAAGTGGCTAAAAAAACAACCAAAAAAGTAGCTGTTAAAAAAGCCGTTAAGAAAAAAGCACCTGCTAAAAAATCAGCTAAGAAAACAACAGCAAAGAAAAAATAACCCACATAAGTTAGTATAAACTGACTTATGACTGTGTTTTGAGGGGTTTGCTCGCCATACGAGTGAAACACTCTTCCAAGGTTGTCACAAAAGGGCTACAACTACTGCTGTAGCCCTTTTGTATGCATTATCGCATCGCTGTGATTCTCTGTTGCCAATAGACGATTACTCTTGATATGATGTATCTACAAATCGGCTATCAGTTGAATTTAAAACATGATCTCATCAGCAAGCTGTCTATCTCAGAGCTCAGGAGGTGTGGGTGATCAGGCTTGCAAAAAGCCTAATGATGTTATTGATTCATCGGTCCATCATCTCAAGCAGGGGCATATTATTGCCTACCCAACAGAAGCGGTTTATGGTCTGGGCTGTGATCCTTTTAACCGTGCAGTGGTAGAAAAGCTGGCACGCTTAAAACGACGCTCATCCAACAAGGGCATTATTCTGGTTGCTTCAGAATGGTCACAGGTGAGTGTATTGATAAAATCATTATCAGCAGCACAAATGTCTGCTGTATGGGCGCGCTGGCCAGGTCCGCATACTTGGGTTTTCCCTGCAAGTAACCAGGCCCCTGAATGGTTGTTGGGTCCACAAAATACCATTGCCCTTCGTATTTCGGATCATCCTGCTATTGTTGCTTTGACTCAAGCTTGGCGCGGACCTATTACTTCAACCAGTGCCAATTTCGCTGGTCAGCCACCCTTATTATGCTACGAAGATGTCTGTAGAGAGTTTCAGTATCAACTAGGCTATGTGTTGCCAGGACAGGTGGGTGACAGCTTGAAACCAAGTTCTATTCAGGATGTTTTAACCTTAGAAATGCTGCGCCGTGGTTGATGGTATGATATCTACCGATCCCATCATCGAATTTCTATACGAACGACAAAATATTATGTGTGATGCACTGGAGAAATCTGGTGGTGGAAAATTTTTAAGAGATTATTGGCAGTATCATAAAGGTCGTGGGGGTGGTCGTACTTTTGTGTTGTCTGATAGCGAGCATCTCGATCAGGCAGGTGTGAATGTCTCAGTGATTTCAGGTGATGCATTGCCTAAGGCGGCCACCAACCTTCGTCCTGAGCTTCTTGGCGCATCCTTTCAGGCTATGGGGCTTTCATCTGTGATCCATCCACGCAATCCTTATGTACCTACGGTGCATACCAATGTGAGATTTATGGTGACCTATCCTCCGGGTAAGTCGCCAATTTGGTGGTTTGGTGGAGGTTCTGACTTAACACCTTACTATGGTTTTGTTGAAGATTGCGTGCATTGGCACCAGACTATATTCGAAGCTTGTCAACCATTTGGTAAAGAGGTGTACCCTAAGTTTAAAAAACAGTGCGATGATTATTTTTATTTACCTCACCGCAATGAGCCTCGTGGTATTGGGGGTATTTTCTTTGATGATTTATCTGAATGGGGCTTTGAGCGCTGCTTTGAGTTTATTCAATCTGTGAATCAACAAGTGCTGTTCGGTTATTTGCCAATATTAGATAAGCGTAAACACGATGTTTATGCTGAAGAACAGCGTCAGTTTCAATTGTATCGCAGAGGGCGTTATGTAGAGTTTAATTTGCTCTATGATCGAGGTACTTTATTTGGCTTGCAGTCAGGCGGGCGTACAGAGTCTATCTTAATGTCATTGCCACCCAATGTTCATTGGGCTTATCAATATCAACCAGAAAAAGACAGCGAAGAAGCACGGCTTACTGATTATTTTTTACAACCGAAAGATTGGTTGGCTTTTAATCAGGAAATTTCTCAGACTGCATAATTATGCTAGGTGCCTTAGTGATTTAAAATATCTTTACATTAACTACCGACATTTTTTAGATGTTAGTGGTTGAGTAAGTAATCGTCTTCGTTCAGATTATTTGATTTCGCTAGGACTTAGTCCATGATAGCAACCAATGGAAAAATTTGGGATAATACAACCCCGGTTTATTGTGGGGCCACTTGTTAGAACTGCAAGACGGCTCTCTTACATTGCAATCAGTCATTGCTGCCATATGATGTCGAAGAAATCATGGCCTGACGCTTGATATCCATGTTATGCAATTGAAAGAACTGATTCAAATAACCATGTTCATGGCTTTTACTATGACCTAAAATTTGCTAGTGATTGCGCTGATGTAGGGTTTATGGTACTTGGATGTTTACGAAATACGCAAAGTATTCAGTATGAGCCGACTACCTTTGTATAACTATCTAAATAAATTCAAGAAAAATAAAGCCGCCATTTAGGCTAGGGTGTAACACATACCCCTATAAGTCATTTACGAAGGAATACTGATTTACCCTGATTGCCGCGCTCTGGTCATTCGACTTGTTTTTACAATTATCTAAAGAGGCATAGGAAAAAAATGAGCATGCAGTCAGTCTGAAAAGCTGAATTGAATGTAGGCATCAAAGCAAAGCCCCATAATATCTTGTAATTTCATTTCAATCACCAGCATCTCACCGGCGTTGCTTTTTACTATGAGGTTTGGCAAACATAATCTTTGCGATAAGTTGTTGTATTTCAGGCTTGGCGCTTGTGGGCCCTAAAATCAAATTTCTTGCTTTGCGTTTTACTTGCGTCAAGGCCATTGTTGAACGTGGGGAAGCTGTAACAACCTTGAACGAGGCAATCATCACAAGTTGCTCCACATCTTCGCGAACCGCTTGTTGCAGGCGTTCTTCAGAGCGCTGCAGTAATTTTTTTGCATAAAAGAGAATAGCACTGATACCTTGAGAATTTTCTTGTTGAAAAATTTCCTCGCGAAGCAAATCCAACGTCTCATGGCGCTGCATTTCAGTAAAAGAATCGGCAAAATCGATGCACGCTTGCTTGGCTTGCATTAAGTTCAGCGCAGTAACAAAGTCTTGAGGCTGTGTTGCTGCATAAGCTGAGTTAAAAGCCAACATCATCAACAGGCACCCTGTACAAAAAAGCTTTTTCATTGCAACACCTCTTATTAAGGCTTGGTTTACGGACTACACGCATTGTAGCATAATTAACAGAAAAACTATATATCTTCACAGACAGCAATTACCTGCCTGAGCCCTGGAATGTGCTTGTGAAAGCTATCCCGTTGTTTTTTCTTCATAACTGCCCCTAAATTTTTAAAATCAAACACGGTCTTCAATCTCGGTATATAAATATCCGGTCGACACCCTGTTCTATTTTTTCTCACACGAGGCACGGGAAAACCACCTGAGTAATTTTGTTCTATCTCAATCTCAGCGAAGATGCTGTCTGTCCCCTGTGTTTTTTCTTTCCATTGCCTAAGCACCCTATCACACATTGTGTGCCGATAAGTGCCTAAATTTTGCATTGTAATGCCTTTAGCTCCCTCCATCAAAGTTTCTGGAAAAGCATCAGCAGCATGTTGATGCAATCGTTCAAGTAGAGGCAGCACATCGACTGTGGTTTTCGCGCTCATAATACTGTCTCGAATATCGTTTTTATTGCTCGAAAAATCACTTTCAAAAATAAGAAGTATATGTTCCATATAAGCTTGCCTGATACGTAGCCTCTTGTTTTTACTCTTTCCTTTGTATTGTTTTACTTTCTCAGACTGCAAAAATCGTTCAAAACTTTCTCTGAAAACACCTTGGCTGGAAGTAGACCAGTTAGAGCATGCGCTGGCATCGCTGCCATAGCCACTACCCTCCTTGCGCTCATCGTCAGATGCGTCCGCAGTTATTTCGTGGTGCGTACGTTTCTTAAGTGCCAAACGCTCTGACTGACGTGGTAAATCACTCGCTGCAATGTGCCCACTTAAAACCAACAGGCATTGTATTGAAAACAGGAATGCCAAAACTTTAAACGAGGCGTGGCGCATTTTCTAATCACTCAGTTGAATCATACAGGATAACTATTGTATTAAGTGTTTTTTTTTAGTCAAGACAATTTTTTTGATTTGACGGAAGTTATTGACTAAATGTGGACAAATTTCATACCCAAACCTCAGATGCCCTCTGGAAAGTTGTAAGTCAAGGTTTTCTGTATATAATTAAAACAAAACAGATAAGGCTTGTCAGAACATTGTAAAATATAGGGATGCTTTGTTTCATTAAAGGACAGATCTGAGCCGCAAGTCAAGTTATGGTTGCGTACTTCTTTTATACTAGCATGAGCTTGGAGAGACGTTTATCAGCTCATATTGAGCAATACCACACAAAAAGCAATTAAGCCGATAAGCCCTAGGGCTAAAAGGCCCATGGTGAAGGAGCTTTTGTTTAGATTCTCTTTAGAGAAAGCTTCAGGGTTGTGCTTAGCGCCTCGTACCAGAAACCAAATCAATGCCATGGCACCGAGAACAGCCAAAATAGTTTGCCAATCCGATAGCTGTGATTCCATGTTCTATCCTATGTGTTGAGCTTCTACGTTGCTATGATAACATGAACTTATTTTGTGTCTGAAGGGGTTGATTAGATGAAAGTGGTGTTTGCGACACATAATCAACACAAGCTTGAGGAAGTGCAGGCTGTGTTTGATGATAAGCTTTTTAGTCTATGTTCATTAGCAGAGTGGTCAAATATTCCACCGGAAGAAACTGCTTCGACTTTTGTAGAAAATGCATTGATTAAAGCGCGCTACGCAGCGCAATTAACGGGACTTCCTGCTTTGGCGGATGATTCAGGGATCTTGATAGATGCATTGGGAGGTGCGCCAGGACTTTATTCGTCAAGGGTTGCTGGCCCTGATGCAACCGCTGCTGAGAACCGCCAAGCGTTGTTGAATATTTTGCGGCAAAAAGGTATTCACAGTAGTAGAGCTAAGTTTTATTGTGTGATGGTGATGATACAAGAGCCAGGAGATCCTCAACCCATCATAGGCGAAGGTGTATGGCATGGTGAGGTCAAAGCAGATGAAAAAGGCCAACATGGCTTTGGTTACGATCCGATGTTTTTTGTGCCTAAGTATGGTTGTATGGCGGCTGAGCTTGCACCGGAGGTTAAGCTACACGAAAGTCACCGCTACCTTGCTTTGCAAAATTTAATCCAGTCTTTTAAAGAGAGCAAAAAATAACAATGTAATAGAAAATAACACAATTTATTGGTCTGGGGTTCTGCTTATCTGTGACATTGCTCAGCGAAATGGTAAGACGTTTGTTATGCTTATATAAGGGATGACGGCAAAGAGAACAGGGATGAAATTTATAGCAGCATGGGTTGTATTAGGTGCACTGTTTGGGTGTGCAAATCACAAACAGAATTTATCAGTGGCTTCTTACAGTACCCATACTCCATCTGTTTCATTGATTGACGCTTTATCTCAATGCGAGCGCTTGGTTTTACGGGGTCACATGAAAGTAGATCTGTCCAAAGCTCGACAACCTCAGTGGCGTATGAACCAAGGTAATGCATCGCCAAGATGGCATTACCATGCAGATGAGCGAACTTTATGGATCCATCAACATCAGCCAGAAAATAGCCATTTGGTTTTGTCGTTACTTGGGCTTAAGGCGCTTGAAGTAGCTGACAGGGTTGAAGTAACCACTCAAGGCCAAATAGCGCAAACGCTTACTCAAGTCGAAGTACGCGATAGTGCCATTTGGCAGCATACCCGTGGGTCTTTGCATTTATCTGATTTGCTGCTGCAGGACTTTGCTAAAGTTGATTTGCAGCATACCCAAGGTGATATTGGGCAAGTAACTGCAGAAAATCATACCACCATGACTTGGCGCGGTATTTTAAAGATTCACCAGCTGCATGTTTCTGATCATGCTTATGTGCACGGTAATTGGCTCAATGGTGGGCAGTGCGTAGCTCACGTTGAAAACCAAGCGAAACTAGAATTGTCTGGTGTCAGTGATTTATTTGATTTGACCGCTGAGCATCATGCGCATGTGTTTGTGCGTTTTCTTAGGGCTCAATCATCTTACGTCAAAGCTTATCATCACGCTGTGGTTGATATGGCAAGTACACAAGAACACTACATAAGCACCCATGATGATAGCCGAGTATTTCACTATGATAATTTAGCTGAAACATTTAATTATGAATTTGGTGACAGCATCACCCATCAAGTGCATAGTTAAGTAAGCTCAGATCACAATCAATAAGTACCTTATAATTTTACTTGGTTAAAGCTCAGATGAAACTGTCATTCCGCACGCTATTTTTAGAAATTATTGCTGATCAAATTGTTGTATAGATGATCTTACCGCGTTTAAGTGGACATAAAATTGTGTAATCTCTCAAGCGCATTCAACCTGATCAGGT
>CAYGTQ010000038.1:0-15768 GCA_964352915.1 uncultured Legionellales bacterium | reverse complement strand
GGAATCGAACCACCGACACGAGGATTTTCAGTCCTCTGCTCTACCGACTGAGCTATCTGGCCAGAATTATGATAAATATGGCAGGTTTTGATTATTTGCTGCTCTGCGTTGCCTCCAGTGGCGCTTTAAAAAGAAACTGCACCATCGACTCTTTTAAGAAGTCGCGATCCTTTTGGTTGATGGTACTCAATCGGTACTCATTTATCAAGATGGTTTGATGGCTTAACCACATTTGCCAAGCTTCCTGGCCTATGTGTTGGTAAATTTTTTGCCCCGTCTCTCCAGGGAAAGGAGGGTTGGGCAGAGCTTCTGTCATTTTTTGCAGCTTTTGACAGAAAATCTGTCTACTCATATGCGGCTCCTACGTGTGATAACAGCTTTGAGACTGGTTTGGGTACTCCGACGCTTAATCCCTGTTTCAGGTTATACCAGAGTTGATTTTGAAAGGACAGGTTTTTGTCATGAGAGATCTCAATACATGTACTTTGGATGTGGAGTTCACGATGGGTTAAAAGGTGTTTGATGGGGGGTAGTGTTTGCTGCTTTTTAATGGTGATAGATTGTTGCTGGCACCATAGGGTGATACTAAGGGGCATAACATTGGGAAATGCCCACAGAGCGCCCCAAATGCCCGATGTAGGGCGTTGTTGCAGCAAGACATGCCCTTGGTAGAGTAAAATTGCAAAATGGATTGCTTCAACTGTGCGTTTGCGCTGTTTTTTTGTCTGGGTATTGGGTAATGTGCTGACTTGATCATGGGTAAAGGCAGCACAGCTCTTTTTAAAAGGGCAGCCTGCCAAGCATTTTGGTGTGTGTTTGCGACAGTAAGTGGCTCCAAAATCCATCATCGCCTGGGTATACTGAGCTACTCGTGCATTTGGGGTCAGTTGTTCAGCCATATCCCACAATAGATGGTTGGTGGATGCTTTGCTGAGATCGCCCCTGATCCCCCATAAACGGCAAAGCACTCGTTTGACATTACCATCTAAAATGGTGCCCTTTTGCTGCCAACCCATAGCCAGAATCGCACCAGCGGTAGAGCGTCCAATGCCTGGTAGCTGGCATAATTCTTGAAGGGATTGAGGAAACTCATCGGCGTACTGTTGGTGAATGATTTTAGCGGTGTGGTGTAGGCGTCGAGCGCGAGTATAGTAACCAAGGCCTTGCCATAGATGAAGGACAGCATCCTCTGTAGCCTGAGCCAGCGTTTCAATATTTGGAAAGCGATCAATAAATTGATGAAAATAGGGTATGACCGTTGAGACCTGTGTTTGCTGCAACATAATTTCTGATAGCCAGACAGTATACGGTGTTTGATTCAGTTGCCAAGGCAAATCATGCCTGCCATGTTCATCATGCCAGGCAAGCAGGGTGCTTTGGAATGATTGAATCTCTTGGTTTGTTGGGGTAGATGGTTTGAACTCTGGTGTCATGCTTCGATCAGAGCCAGAAGATCATCAAAGTTTCTTTGGACACTTTTGAGATCTTCAATCCATGGAAAATGAGAGGCTCCAATAATTTCAGAACATATAATATTTTTTTGCTGGAAGCGTTTATCGTCAGAGAATAGGCTTAAAGGTGTCATGCGATCTTCGCTACCGGCGATAATCAAGGTGGGGATTTTAGGGATCCAACGCACACTGTCTTGCCAATCCTTGATATGATGATGCCACCAGATAGGCGCAGTATAGTTAGCTTGATTTTGTCCAAGAAAATCTTCTCCAGCCTTGATGTGTGATTTGGAAAAATAGAAGGGCACAAATTCCAGAAGAGCTTTGTGATAAGTTTCATCACACGGGTTTTTATGAAATTGAGTAATGGCCGCATTCAAACATTTTATTTCACTGTCGTTAAAATTTTTCAGAGTTTGCTCTATGTAATGGGGCGTTGGTGAGGAGCTTATGATAACCAAGCCTTTTAAAAGTCTCTCCAAAGGCGGTAATTGTAATGCTAAAGTAGCACCAAAAGCATGGCCTACAAATATAGGGTTTGCAAATTTTTCGACCAATGGCACAATCAGATCAAACCAGCCGTCAAATCGGTAATTGTGATTTTGCTCTTTATTTTGATTGCTGCCGTTGCCTGGGAGATCAATCAGCCATACATTGCCAGGGACTTTTAAATTGCTTCCGAGGGATTGTAGATAACTGGAGTCACCTCCTGGACCACCAGGAAAACACAGCCAATTGTAAGCAGCTCCAGCAGATGATTGCACCAACTGCAGTCTTATTCCATCCTGATCCCAAAGGTAATATGGCTTGGTCATTGTTCTATCCTTGTCATGTGCTATTCGTGAACGCATCGATTAAATTCGTGCCTCGCGCATGGGTGCTTTATAGTTCCGTTAGCTGTCGAACAGCTGCTTGAAATGGTTGCCATTGTAGTTAAGCCTGCTATCAGATGCAATGTATTGTTATCTCTTTGATAGATGTTAACTTTGATAGATGTTAATAAGAACTTTAAATAATGCTAAAATGAGTGACATAAGAAAAATAATTCATATAAAAAATTAAATTATAAAAAAAGCCCTTTGCTGATATGCAATTATTGTTGAGAAAAATCCCGATTATTTAGCAATTTATTTCTTAGAGAAGCAATGCTCATGGACAGACAAGGCGGTATGTCCATATTTTATTTTAGGTTCAGGCTGTTTTCATGAAAGTGTGAGTAAAGGCATATGATGTATCTGCAGATTGCTAGAGAAGCGCTCTAAATACTTAGCCATGTTCGTAATAGACGCTGGCATCCCCAGTGGTGAAAGCCAAGGGCTCGGATTTGGTTTTAAGCATAAGATGGCCTTGCGGATTAATGCCTTGTGCTATCCCATGCCACTGTTGTTGCCCTTGTTGGATATGAATATTTTTGCCTAATAGGTAATCAAAGCGTCGCCACTGCTCTGCAAAAGGATCCAGGCCATGCTTCTGAAACTCTTTAAGGGCTGAGAGCAGTTCTATGATGAGATGAGCAATGATTTGATTGCGGTTCAAGCGATGCTGCACGATATGGCGCAAAGAGATCCAATCGCGTTTTATGGTATTTGAGGGAACTTCAATCATGTTCACGTTGATACCAATCCCAATGATGGCCGTGATAGATTTTTCTGATAAAAATTGAGTCTCTATTAAGTTGCCTGCTAATTTATAATGATGCCACAAGATATCATTGGGCCATTTGATTTGTAGTTCATCAGCGTGCTTACTTTGTTGCAAAGCGCGAAGGACAGCAAGGCTTGTGACCAGACTTAAGCCTAATAAATTTTGAATAGGCTGCTGTAGTTGGTAAGCACAGGAAAAGTAAATGTTTTGGCCAAAAGGGGAGTGCCATTGTCGATTGATGCGAGCGCGCCCTTGCGTTTGGCATTCAGCAATACAGAATTTTGGATAGCTAGTTTTCGGTTGTTTTTTTAGGTAATGATTGGTTGAATCTATGCAGTCAAATAGGTCAAGTTGGATTTCATTGCGAAGCGTTTCAGGTAAATTTTGGTAAATTTCTTTTTCGCAAAGAAGCTCATAGTGCTCAAGAAGTGCGATCCTGTCACCGTTTTTTTGCATGGGTACAGCTAAACTTTCCAGCCGTGATAATTGAGATGTAAGCTCTGACTCTGAGCAATTTAGTTTTGAGCTCAACTGTGGCACGGTATAGGATTGCCCATCATTGAGGGCCGCGATCAGTGACTTTAGGGGCGGTGCAGGCTGTATCATGAGTACAAAATGCTTGATTTGATTACAATTTTCTCACAATAATACAATGGGCAAAATATTGCAAACCGACATTAAAAGCTCAGTGTTGGCTATGCGGACACTGCTACTGGCTAGGCTTCTTAGGCATAAATGATACCCATAATTTGGTTTTCAGTTGTGTTTCATGGTGGCATGTGATATTTTTGCACATATTACAGGTACAACCCTGGTAGTCATGCACAGCACAATGATCAAAACCACAGTCATACGTCAGGCCCGTATGACTGCAGCCCAAAAACATGCTCTAGCCGTGCTTCATGAGCACTACCAACTTGATTTAACTAGCTTTAACGATGATCCTAGGCCTTTAGTGCTTGAGGTAGGTTGTGGTAGTGGCGCTGTGTTGGTGGATGCTGCTCAGGCTTATCCAGAATTTCAATTCATTGGTATCGATGTTTACCAACCTGGTCTTGGTAATTTGCTGCAGCAACTGGCATTGCACACAATTACCAATGTTCGTGTATTTTGTGGAGATGTGCGAGAGTTGATACATTATTTACCTAAAAACCGTATTCATACGGTTCAGATTTTCTTTCCAGATCCCTGGCCTAAAAGTCGTCATCATAAGAGGCGCTTAATTCAAGCAGGCTTCATTAAACGTTTGTTACCTTTGCTGCTTTCTGAGAGTCAACTGCATATCATTACCGATTGGCCGCATTATGCTGAGCATATTGAAAGGATTCTTTCAGAGTTTCCAGAATTTATAAAGGTTGCAGAAGCTTCACAATCAGGTTTGCCTGTTTTTAAAAAAGTGGCCACTACTTATGAAAACAAAGCGATTAAAGTAGGGCGCCATGCCATTGATCTTCGTTATCTCCATCAAGCTGTGTCGTTAGGTTAGGCTGATGGTTGAGCATGTGTCTTTTTTAAAAAGTGGCTCAACCTTTGAAGTTATCGCTTGAAGCATAGATATACTGATCAAAAAGGAGAGAAACGCGACCTTAGAACTTTAAGCATTTCTCTGGCTTTCTGAACATTAACTGTGGCTTATTTTAAGAGTTGACCTTGTTTGTTCATTGTAACCTTCGGTAATTTGGGTGTGTAACCAACAAAACAACAGAGATCTGATGGGGAAAAAATTGGTCTAATG
Organism: uncultured Legionellales bacterium; assembly: GCA_964352915.1. Classification (GTDB taxonomy): domain Bacteria; phylum Pseudomonadota; class Gammaproteobacteria; order PIVX01; family PIVX01; genus CAYGTQ01. The sequence goes on along the minus strand of CAYGTQ010000038.1, from coordinate 10,938 downwards.
GCTATCCTTATGTCTATAATACCATCAGGGTTTTCTGTCTGTGCCTCAAAACGACTGATGTCTTGAAAATTCTCATGCATGGCACTTAACATTGAAGGCGAAACCTGTTCATGGCTGACTTCAAACATTTCTAATTTCAAGCCATTTTGGGCCATAGTGCTTTGGGATGGATAAATTGCTACAGTTATGCTGCTGCGTTCATGCGCTAGAGTCATAGGCTCGCCTATGCCCTGTATTTTGAATGTAATTTCGGACGTTGTTGCATTCAAAAAATGATAACGCACCTCTCTTACTTGGGTTAATTTGTTTTTGGGCTCACTTTTTCTCTCAGGGCTAGGTTTTCTATTTTTTCTTTTTCCTTTATGACCACTGCATTGAGATTTGTGTTGAACATCCCAATGGTTTTTTTGGCATATTTTACTGCAATAATAAGCTTTTTTGCAGGCTGAACAGTATTTTGATGCTGTTTTTCCACAGACAAGGCAATGATTAGGTAAATAATTTTTTAGACTTTGGTGAAACTGGTTAAAAAAATCATGAGCATCCAGATGATGAACCCTATATTTTTTAATTATCTGAGCGGCGCTATCTAGCAGTTGGCTGTTATTATTTGAATCCAGCTCTAATTGTCGAATTAAACTCGAGTAAGCTGAAGCATCAATTTTAGAGATAACTTCTTCTAGGTTATGTTCAGCTAAGTACTGCTCGAATGATTTGGCTATATTATCACCCAAACCAGCAAAAGCTGAAAATGACCACGTCATCATGATAAGTGCCAGATAAAACTTTAGGCTCGTTTTTGAAAATGAATAGAAATTTAACATATGGATCCCATCTAAGTTAAAAAATTCAGCACACCTTTATTCTAAATTCTAAACTTTGATACCACGGCTTAGCTATGATGAAAAAAATTGGTTATGCCCAATTGAATGGGTTTTTATAGTACAAGAAACTCCATTTTTTGTCAATATTTTCAAAAAGGAGTGTCATCAATCATATCAAACAATGGGCAGAATACATCACACATCAGGATGCTCAGAAAGCTGTAGGAGTCTATGCAGTGAGCCTTTAGAGTTGACATAAAGCACGATCTTGAAAACGTACCTTGTCGTGTTTTGTGGGCGTTGTCAAGATGGTTGATAATGCTTGAATGGGTTCAATGCAAAAAAGAAGCAACAACATCGTTGATCAGTTCATAGCCGCGTTTGGTTGGTTGAAAAGCTTGAGCTTCAATGTGTAGGTAGCCAGCATCAGATAGATCCGCAAGTGATTTCTCAATGGTGTCTCGATGCAAGCCAACCCTTTGTTCAAATAAATCAAATGTGATCGGCTGGTAAAGCCTTAAAACATTGAGCATGAACTCAAAAATCATAGCATCAGAGCTCTGTATGTTTTGAATGTCTGTATGAGTTGGGTTTTTTAAATAGGTTTGGGGCTGTTTGAGCTTGGTTGTTCGCATAATTTGGTTGAGACAGCTTAATTTTCCATGTGCGCCTGCACCAATGCCAATGTAATCACCAAATTGCCAATAATTCAAATAGTGACGACATAAGTTGTCTGATTGCGCGAAAGCAGAAACTTCATAACGTTTAAAGCCAGCTTGTTTTAAAATCTCGTAGCCACTTGTTTCGATTGAAGCTATGGTGGGATCTTCAGGTAGTCTAGGAGGGTGCTTATAAAACACAGTGTTGGGTTCTAAAGTCAGCTGGTACCACGATAAATGTTGTGGCTTGAATGCAATAGCTTGCTGTAAGTCATTGACGGCATCGTCTGCATTTTGTTTGGGAAGAGCGTACATTAAATCAAGATTGAAGTTTTCAAAACCAGCTTGAACCCCATAATTGATAGCATCTTTGGCGTGTTGGCTTGAGTGAATACGCCCCAGGCATTTAAGTGCTTCATCATCAAAGCTTTGTATGCCCAAAGACAGGCGATTGACACCTGCTTGCCTGAAGCCTGCAAAAGAAGGGTAGTCGACAGTGCCAGGGTTAGCCTCCAAAGTGATCTCAATATCTTTGACTAAAGTAGCTGTTTTTTGCAAATGATCAAGTAATCTTGCTATGCCTTGTGGAGAAATCAGACTGGGCGTACCACCTCCCATAAAAATGCTGCGAATGATAGGTTTGTCTCGTTTCGAGCATTGCTCATCCCAATCTTTAATCAAAGCATTGATGTAGAGCTTTTCCGGTAAAGTCTCTTTTAAGCTATGAGAGTTGAAATCACAATAAGGGCATTTTTGTACGCACCAGGGAAAATGGACATAAAGACTCAAAGGTATGCTGTTAGGTGCTATGGTTATGCTTGGTACAGTGGTGTTCATGACTTATAATGTACCATATCGTTTGATAGATGGTCTAATGTAAATAAGCATCCAGGTGAGCAGTGGAAAATTGTGTTGCATGACGCCATAATGATACTAGATTGAGAAGCAACACAAGGATGACTATGGCACAATCACACAAAACTGTGGCGGTAACAGGCGCTGCAGGTCAGATAGGTTATGCATTATTATTTCGTATTGCATCAGGACAAATGTTTGGGCCTGATACCACCATAGATTTGCATTTAATTGAGCTCGAACCGGCTCTCCCAGCACTGGAAGGTGTGGTGATGGAGCTTGAAGATTGTGCATTTCCTCTGTTAAAACGGATCCGAACCACATCTGATCTGAATGAAGGCATGAATGGTGCCAATTGGGTCTTGTTGGTTGGAGCAGTACCCCGCAAAAAAGGTATGGAGCGTGGTGACTTATTGGCTATCAATGGTCAAGTATTTAAAGGACAAGGTGCGGCTATTAACCAAGCGGCTGCTGATGATGTGCAAGTGTTGGTGGTGGGCAATCCCTGCAATACCAATGCGATGATTGCTATGTCACATGCACCAGATGTACCTAAAGAGCGCTTTTTTGCAATGACCATGCTGGATGAACTGCGAGCCAAAGCTCAGCTGGCTATCAAAAGCCAACAATCAGTTTCAGATGTGCGCAACTTAGTGGTCTGGGGTAATCATTCAGCCACACAATTTCCAGATTTCTATCACGCCACCATTGGTGGGCGTGCAGCACCTGATGTCATTTCTGATGTAACATGGTTGCAAACACAGTTTGTTGAAACTGTACAAAAAAGAGGAGCTGCCATCATTGAAGCGCGTGGTGCTTCATCGGCTGCTTCAGCCGCCAATGCAGCCATCACATCGGTGGCGCGGGTGCATCATGACACCCCTGAGGATGAATATTTTTCATTGTGCAAGTATTCTCGTGGAGAATATGGCGTGACTGAGGGGTTGATTTATTCATTCCCTTGTAGGGTCAAAGAGGGGCAGTTGACTGTGGTTGAAGGCATCAGTCATGGTGGGTATGCCCAGAAAAAATTACAAGCGACAGAAGCTGAGCTTATAGCAGAGCGTAATGCTGTTAAAGAGCAGGGCTTGATCTAGATTTAGCCTAACACCAACTCAGGCAACGCATTTTCATCTGCGTGGCCTGGGTAAATAGACATTTTACGAATCAGCCACTTATTGTTGTGATGTGATAGAGCGAACACCACCCGTGTGCGCTGCTTGTTAGCAAAGCCAATATAGGTGGTGATTTCAGCGGCTCGTAGCCAGCCATGGTGTTTGTGCAAACCATAGGCCGCGTCACCAGTTTCAATATAATAATAATTAATGGTACCCAAAGGTTTTAGCGTGGATAAGATTTTTTTGTGCAAATTGTTTTCAAAGAATTGTTTCAAATCTGTTTCTTTAAGCTCGGGTTTTGTGGTGAGCTGGGTAAGCAAATTTTGAACATGAGAAATGGCTTGCTTCTCAAGTTGTTGATCGTTGTAAAAGGTGTATAAAATACCAACAGCCACCCCTATGCCTAAGGCTATCAAAGAGCTTCGATTAAAAAAATCTTTTAACGCCACGAACATACTCCATCAAAGAATGTGTTACTTAAGTGTAGCTTGTCTCAGGAGATGTCACAAAGTTTTACATCAGGAAGGGTGGTGGGCCCACTAGGACTCGAACCTAGGACCAAGGGATTATGAGTCCCCTGCTCTAACCAACTGAGCTACGGGCCCTGATGTCATTAACTGTGCTCAGAATCATGTTCCACGAAGCTTTTTAGCTTTTCCGAGCGGCTGGGGTGGCGCAATTTGCGCAATGCCTTAGCCTCAATTTGCCTGATACGCTCTCGGGTAACATCAAACTGCTTACCTACCTCTTCTAACGTATGATCGGTATTCATGTCAATACCAAAACGCATACGAAGCACTTTAGCTTCTCTAGGTGTCAGGGAAGACAGGATTTCGTTGGTGGCTTCCCTCAAACCTTGAACAGTGGCTGAGTCAATTGGAGAGCTTGCATTGGCATCTTCGATGAAGTCACCTAAATGAGAATCTTCATCGTCGCCAATAGGTGTTTCCATAGAAATAGGCTCTTTAGCAATTTTCATCACCTTTCTGATTTTATCTTCAGGCATTTCCATGCGCTTGGCCAACTCCTCAGGTGGTGGTTCTTGACCTGTTTCCTGAAGAATTTGGCGAGAAATACGATTGAGCTTATTAATGGTCTCAATCATATGTACAGGAATACGTATGGTGCGAGCTTGATCGGCAATGGAGCGGGTGATAGCCTGACGTATCCACCATGTGGCGTAGGTAGAGAATTTATAGCCACGGCGATACTCAAATTTATCAACAGCTTTCATCAGGCCAATGTTACCTTCTTGGATCAGATCGAGGAACTGCAGGCCGCGATTGGTATATTTTTTAGCAATAGAAATGACCAGTCGAAGATTAGCTTCAACCATTTCTTTTTTTGCTCGGCGTGCTTTGGCTTCACCGATTGAAATGCGTCGATTGATGTCTTTGATTTCTGAGACAGGCATTTGGAATTGATCGACTATTTGGTTCAGTTTTTGCTGAATTTTTTGTACTTCATGCTTATAGGGAACTAAGCTCTCTGAAGTCCATTGATTTTTTTTAGTGCTTTTGCCAGAGCCAGGAATATGGCGATCAATCCAGTCGAGCTCTGTTTCATGCTCAGGGAATGATTGAATGAAAATATCGCGAGGCATTTTTGCTTTGTTGACACATAAATCAATAATTTGGCGTTCTTTATCACGTACGTTTTCAAGCAGTTTTCTTGCTTTTTTTGTGAGGCTATCCAAAACTCTTGGTGTGAGTTTCAGCATAAGGAACAGCTCACCCATGGTGTCTAATGTTTTTTTGAAATTTTTATGCTCGTGCCCATATTTTTCTTTGGCTTTAGCGACCTTATTGTAAGCTTGTTGCAATTGATGGAAATGCTCAAGAGTATCTTCCAGGGTTGGTCCAGAATCGTCTGCGACACTGTCATCATCATTGATATCATTGTCAGTTTCACGCATAGATCCAATGTTGGCAATAGGAGCTTCCAATTCATCAGTGACAAAGCCTGTCATTAAATCACTGACTCTTGCTTCACCTTGTTTGCAGAGCTCATATCGGTCTAAAATATTTTTGATTGATGGGGGATGTGAGCCTAAGGCAGCCAGTACCTGGAGAATACCCTCTTCGATACGTTGTGAGATACTGATTTCACCTTCTCGTGTTAGCAATTCAACACTACCCATTTCTCGCATGTACATGCGAACAGGGTCTGTGGTTCTGCCGGTTTCTTTATCAACGGAGGCTAGAACTGCTGCGGCTTCTTCAACTTCCTGTTCATCGGCATCATCAGATGCGGTATCGGCAAGTAGTAATTCATCTTCGGTAGGTGGGGACTCGAAAACCTTAATGCCCATATTTTCAAGCATACCGATGATGACGTCGAAATGTTCTGTCTCAGTGATGTTGGAGAGCATGTCATTGATTTGTGGATAAGTCAGGTAGCCCTGTCCTTTTCCTATGGTGATGACCTGTTTTAGTTCCGAACGGTACTGTTCTTGATCTGTCGGTGCGCTCATTCAGTTATCCCCAGCTTGAAGCGTAAAAAGCAGCCCATTATACGCTGATTGCTTAAGTTTTAGCAAATTTACAGACGTAGAATTGAAAAATGAGGAAGTATACAACGGGATTTCAGGGTGCCAAAAAAATAATTTCAGGGTAATTAAAGAGCACATGCTCTAAAAATAATCTCTTGGAAAGGAAAATGACAAAAATTCAGCGAGCCATGCAGGATGATTGGATGTTTTGGGAAAATCACCGCTGCATGGCTTATTCAGATTATCGGTCTTGGGCACTTGCCAGCTCAAGCTGTATGCTTTGAGGTAGTTGAGGATGAGTAGATGCTTTTAGTGCCCTCAGCTCTTCGCTTACTCTTTTCAGCTCACCTGTTGTATATTTTAATCTGGCTTGTTCTCGTTGATTGAGATCAATATCTTGCCAAGTGATACTAACTTCACTGTCAGTTTCAGGATTAAATGGTTTTTCAATGATCTGAGTCCATCTGTACATGCGACTCAGGTTTACAAATGTATTGTTAACGTTGTCTTCAGTGTAGTCAGGGATCAGTTCCATTTTTTTAAGCTGTTCCCATCTAAAGTGTTGCAAAAAAAGCAGGTCATCTTGCTCTTCAGGGTCAGCTAAATGGTTGGCAAACTCTATTTCTAACTTGATTATACCTGTTATAGCCAAAGGGAAATTGATTTCTTCAGAGGTGGCACTGTCCCAAATCGCTCTTTTGGGGTAGGCATATGCCTCAGCTAACATTTTGGTTGGCCATTGATAGGTCACTGTTTTTAAACGGATAAGTATACCACCTGTCTCTTGTGTGCCAACGCATCCATTTTTAACTTTGAAAGCCAGTGAATAGGTTGAGAAAAGTATGATGGTGAATGCAAGCAACAGCCTTACAACGTGGCGGTTAACTAATTTCATGATGGCTCTCCCGAGTAATCGCTGGTAAAAATTCAGGGTATCATAAAATAAGCAGAAATGAAATATTTTTAACCAGAAAGTTTGTATTAACAACACAAAATGACCATGACTGAGCAGCAATTTGTAGGCGTTCTTTGGCAAAATAGACCGCCGATGTATTGAATTCGGGAAATGAACACTGATATTTTTGTAATAGAATGAGAGCTGGCTATGAAAAAGCCTCGGTGGGTGATTGCTTTTTCTGGATCAGTTGCTGGAGCTGTTGTGCTTCACCTTCCGTTAATGCGCGCTGACTTGCTGTTTTGATTAACTGATCGATGTGTGATTTTAAATCCTGGCGCTTAAGATGCTCGATGATATCTTGAAACTCATCATCGAGCACGCTGTTAGGGATTTCATGTTGCCAACAGGCCAAAGCTTGCATGTGCTCAAAATGGGGTTGCTCACGCCAGTGTTCAATCAGTGCGCCTGTGGTCACTGTTGCTTGTTGTGTCGTAATCAATTCGAATAATTGATTTAAGAGTTCGCCGCCAGGTTGTGTGGCAAACAATTCTTTGTCCCATGCGCTGATCGTCAATGCCAGTTTGGGGTTTTGTAACAGTAAAGCAATGGCTTGGCGCATGTTTGAATGTGTTTTAGGCGTCTTTTTTGTTGATCTCCCAGATCTTATTTTAGCTGTCTGGTCTTTTGGTAACATGGCATACAATTGTGCTATATCCATGCCAGTAATTTGATTGACTCGATTGATCATCATATGTTGCAAAGCGCTTTTAGGCATTTGGGCGACATAGCTCATAGCATTTGAAGCAAATCTAGCTTTATCTTCCATGTGCTTCAATTCATTATCGGCACGTAAATGAGTGAGCAAAGCCTCAACCAAAGGTTGTGCTTCATTGAGTAGTTGCTGAAATGCTTCAGCACCTTGATCTCTAAGCAATGAATCAGGATCCTGGCCGTCTCCCAGCCACAAGAATCGAATGTCGACGGCATCGTTATAAACAGGCAAGCAGTGGTTAAGAGCTTTCCATGCTGCATTTTTGCCAGCGCTATCGCCATCAAAGCAAAAAATCAGGTTGTTTGAATATTTTAATAATTTGGTGATGTGTTTGTCGGTGACAGCGGTACCCAGGGTTGCTACGGCATGTGGGAAACCATGTTGGGCCAGGGCAATTACATCCAAATAGCCTTCTGTGATCAAAAGCTGTTTCAAAGGTGTTTTAGCTTGTTTGGCTTCATACAAACCATAGAGCTCTTGCCCTTTATGAAAAATTGCTGTTTCGGGTGAATTCAAGTACTTAGGTGAGTCTTCAGAAGATAGGACCCGCCCACCAAAGCCAATAACCTTGCCCATGGTGTTGCGGATCGGAAAAGTTATTCGGTTGCGTAATCTATCATAATCGCGTTCCTCTTTTTGATTAAACAAGCCAGTTTGTTGTAACAGCTCTCGCTGATGCTTTGGGCTTAACTCTTTCAGCAAATTATTCCAACCAGGTGGTGCAAAGCCAATGCCATAGATCTTGGCGATTTGGCCAGAGATTTCACGTGATTTTAAGTAATCAACGGCTTGTTGGGCTTGGGGGTGGTGGCGTAGCGCTTGCTGATAAAAATTTTGAGCATCTGTATAAACATCAAAAAGTCCTTGGGTGCGTGTGTTGGTGCTGTGCTCTGTTGACAGTGACACACCACAGCGATCGGCCAGTTTTTGTATGGCTTCTAAAAAAGTCAGTTTTTCATAATCTATAAGAAAGCCAATGGCGTTGCCGTTGGCTTGGCAACCAAAACAATGAAAAAATTGTTTCCCTGGGCTTACAGTAAATGAGGGTGTTTTCTCTTGATGAAAAGGGCAGCATGCCTGAAAATTGAGGCCTTTTTTGGTAAGAGGCACGTAGGATTGAATCAATTCAGCAATGTCAGTGCGTGTGAGAATTTCATCGATGGTAGCTTGCGGTATGCGTGGCATGTTTTTGTACTGCTGTCTACGAAGTTTCGTTTAGGTTAACGGGTTATGGCCTTTAAGACAAGCGAGCTTTGATGCTTTTGCTGACCTGGCTGATGTCAGCTCGGCCTTCGATTTTCGGCTTGAGGCAGGCCATGACTTTGCCCATATCTTTAGCTGCCTGGGCATCAGTTTCTGCTAGAGCTTGGTCAATCAGTGTGCTGAGCTCATCTTCAGTCAATGGCGTTGGCAAATAAACCTGTAAAGCCTCCAATTGTGATTTTTCTTTACTGAGCAAATCATCACGGCCAGCATTCTCATACTGAGTCATGGCTTCTCGGAACATTTTTACTTGTTTATTCAAAAGTTTCATAACCACATCGTCAGTTATGATTGTTTTTTCATCAATTTCAACTTGCTTGATGCGGGCCAATAACAAACGAATAGCTTCCAGTCGAACAGATTCTCTTGCTTTAAGCGCAGTTTTCATATCCGCCTGAACTCGAGCTCTAAGTGGCGAAGACATTAAGCAGCCCGTCGGCTTTTACGATTCTGCAGAGGGTTAGCTTCACGCATCAAGCGCTTTGCATAGCGTTTGATGGCTGCCGCTTTCTTACGTTTTCGCTCACTGGTAGGTTTTTCGTAAAACTCTCGACGTCTGAGCTCGGTGAGTAGGCCAGCTTTTTCACAAGAGCGCTTAAAGCGTCTTAATGCAAATTCTGGATCTTCATGTTCTTTTACGCGGACACTAGGCATGGACGATAATACCCCTTAAAGTTTAGATGTCTCCTAAATGAACAATTCTACGCGTATTTACTTAGGTACGTCAAGAATTATATGATAGCCCATGTTATCGGTTTAATGGAGAGGTTCAAAGATTAAGCATGCGTGTCCTGGGCATTGAAACTTCGTGCGATGAAACAGCTGTTGCGGTGATGGATTCAACGCAAGGCTTAATAGGGCACCGCATATATAGTCAAATACCTATACACACACTTTATGGTGGTGTGGTGCCTGAGCTGGCCTCACGAGATCATTGTCGCAAGCTCCTGCCATTGGTACAAGAGCTGCTGGAGCAGATTAAATGCACTGTCACTGAGCTTGATGCCATTGCTTATACTGCTGGGCCTGGTTTGGCTGGAGCCCTGCTGGTAGGCTCTACTTTTGCTCAAAGTTTGGCTTGGTCACTACAAATTCCTACGTTGGCCATCAATCATTTAGAAGGGCATATTCTAGCTGTCATGTTAGAGCAAGAGCACCCATCCTTTCCTTTTTTAGCTCTCTTAGTGTCCGGTGGCCATACTCAGCTGGTGGCTGCACGTGAGCTTGGGCGCTATGAAGTGTTGGGGCAGACGTTGGATGATGCTTGTGGAGAGGCGTTTGATAAAACGGCTAAGCTGCTGGGATTAGGTTATCCAGGTGGAAAAGCTTTGGCAGAATTGGCCAAGCAAGGACGACCCGGGCATTTTCAGTTTGGACTGCCTATGATGAACCGTCCAGGATGTGATTTTAGCTTTAGTGGTTTGAAAACTAAAGTAAGGCAGACCTGGGAAAACTCAAATCAATGTGAGCAAACAAAAGCTGATATAGCTTATGCATTTCAAGAGACCGTCGTTGAGACTTTAATCGCTAAGTCTGAGCGCGCCTTGTCTCAATGCGGTTATCATGATTTAGCCGTTGTAGGGGGCGTTGGTGCTAACGAGCGCTTACGTGAGCATATGCAAATGACTATGAACTCTAAAAATGTATCGGTTTATTATCCAAGGCCATCGTTTTGTACAGACAATGCAGCTATGATTGCTTATGTTGGCTTGCAACGCGCGTTGCACGGAGAGCAGCATGGGTTGACCAATTATGTTCGCTCAAGATGGCCATTATTTGAATTGCAATCGCCTGTGTTAGAAAACTGAGAGCAATAACGGCTTAATTTTACAAAGATATTTTTTGCAGTGTTTTGACTTCTTATACCAGTGATCAATGAATTGACTTGATTTTTTTAAATTTAAACGATCATGATGTCGTTGATGAGAATAATAAAGTTGACCTCAAAAGCGGTATGTTTCAGGAAAGAAGTCGCTTGGAGATTCAAATTTGAGCATAGATTTGGGAGTGTTCATATAACTGTGTCAAATTAGCAAACCCTTAAAGAGCTTAGATTTG
>CAYGTQ010000037.1:3829-15890 GCA_964352915.1 uncultured Legionellales bacterium | reverse complement strand
ATGGAAGATGAACAGCAGTACCCTTGCTGAATCCATACGTTTTCAGCAAGGAGGGGAAACGGTGTTGGATATGCAAGGTTTTCTATGGCAGATTATCAATGATGCTCACCAAATTTCACGACTATCGGTGAGCAATATATTGACTTTGGATTCACTGAAATGGCGTAAGTATGCAGTCGGTTCATCTAAAATACATGTGATGTTCAAACAGCTCAATACTCAAGCCCTGGATGCGCTTAATCAATCGAGTCATTTATCGGATTTGATGAAACGTCGAGACGCCTCAGCAGAATTGCTATCTGTTATGCATCAATTACTCAATGCGCCAGCTCAATTATCTGTCCCCAGATTTAAAATAGGACTACCTGAAGGTGATGTTTTGATGCATTTAAACTTGGCATTACGTTCGCCTTTGCCAGCATGGGATCAGATTAAAACTTGGCATGACATGGTGCATCGCGGTTCTTGGCATGTGACATTGCCTGTGGTAGTTGCTGAGAATGTGCTCCAGTTTTTTCATACGAAACATTTTCGCAAAGAGCTTTTAACGAAACACGAAGAAGCACTGAAAAGTGATACAGATGGAACTGTATGGCAGGGTATTGAGCGTGATGCAAAAAGCCGGTCAGAAGAAGCCACGCAAGCTTGGCTTGATGAGCAGAAAATAAAGGGCTATATCACTGAAAAAAATCAGAACTATTCATGTCATATGAGCTACAAAGACAATCAGCTCAAAATTAATGATACGCTTTGGGTAGGTAGTTGAGCTTATTTTTGGCTCATAAACAGCTGTTGGTAGTTATGTTGATGAGGCAAATTATTCGGGCCATAGCAGACTTAGGATGAGCAAGATGATGAGGCTGGGTAATATGTATCTATAGTAGAAAGTAATGGCAACTAGCAATTTTATGCTCGGTGTCGGTTTGTTGGGGCAGACAGATTGCCAGAAAATTTTGACAGGCCAGCGGTAGCCTATCAATAGTACTGCGAAGAGCCCCCCCAAAGGAATAAGTAGGTTGGTGCAAGCAAATTCCATCAAAGAGAGCCAGGATAGCCCAAAAATTTGATAGTCCAGCAGTAAGTTATAGGATAAAGCACAGGGTACACCTATGGCCCACGCCGTGAGCCCAACCAGACAAGCAGCATGACAGCGCTTGAGCCCATATTTATCCCTTAACCAGGCAATGGCGGGCTCCATGGCTGATATGTGTGAGGTCAGTGCTGCGAGAAGCACCAAGAGGAAAAACCCCATGAGGAGCCATTGCCCGTTGCTATACTGATAAAATAGACTAGGCATGGTTTCAAATAAAAGAGCCAATCCCATGTGTGGAGTATGAGCTGTTGTGAGCAAAAGAGTGAGTACAATCATCGCCATGATCAAAGATACCCATGTATCGACCATCATCACAGGTAGGGCCACTTTCAGTAGATGAGTTTTTTTCTGAGCATAACTTCCGTAAGTCACCATGGTGCCTTGACCAATGCTTAAAGTAAAAAAAGCGTGGCCAAGCGCGGCCAGACCCGCTTGTGGCGTTAGTTGCTGCCAATTAAAAGTTAATAATATTTGCCAGGTCCCTGTAGGGCTTTGACTAAAGGTGACCAGCCACAAATAACTGAGTAATGCTAGCAGCACCAACATCAACCATTGATTACTGCGCTCAAGACCTTGTTGGATTTTTAAAGCCAGGATCAAGGTGGCTGCGGTAATGAATAAGCTGTGGCAGTACACAGCCCAAGTGGGGTGTTGTATCAAGTTATTAAAAAGCGTGCTGGCCTGATCCACAGAGCTTATATCAGAGAGTTGTCCTGTAATAGCCATGTGAGTGTAGCCAAGAATCCAACCCGCAATCACACTATAAAATGCACTCACCAATAAACCCGTAATGATGGTGAATACACCAGCACCTTGCCATCGAGGTCCGCCTAAATGTTTGAATGCCGCAGCAGGGTGCTGGCCTGTTGCGCGCCCTATGCTTATTTCAGCTAGAAATACAGGTAACCCAAGCCCCAGTAAACAAAAAAGATAGATCAGTATAAAAGCCGTGCCACCATGGTCAGCTACCATAGCAGGAAAGCGTAGTAGGTTGGCAAGTCCTATGGCAGAGGCAATGCAGGCGAGAGCAAAACTCAGATCAGATGACCAAGCTTGGTGCTTTGACATAACTTTTTAAGATGCGTCGGTGAACATCGAGCTCACAGAGCGTTCTTCATGGATACGTTGTATAGCATCTGCAAGCATAGAGCTTAAACTTATCTGACGTATTTTAGGACATGCCTTGGCTTCTTCCGTCAAAGGTATGGTATCTGTTACAACAATTTCAGTGAGATCAGAATGGGTGATGTTATCGACCGCTGGACCAGAAAGCACGGGGTGGGTAATGTAAGCAGAAATGGTGGTTGCCCCCTGATTTTTTAACTCGGTTGCAGCAGAGCAAAGAGTGCCAGCTGTATCGACAATGTCATCGATAATCAAACAGGAGCGATCATTGACATCGCCAATGAGGTGCATCACTTCTGATTGATTTGGCGCTTGGCGGCGTTTATCAATGATGGCCAGATCGCTGTCATCTAGCCGCTTGGCAATAGCTCGGGCGCGTACCACACCGCCCACATCAGGTGAAACCACCATCAAGTTACGGTAATCTTGCGCACGGATGTCACGCAGTAATTCAGGAGTAGCGTACACATTGTCAACAGGTATGTAGAAAAATCCTTGGATTTGATCAGCATGCAAGTCAGCAGTCAGCACACGTGAGATACCAACGCAAGACATCAAGTCAGCCACTACTTTGGCTGTGATAGGTACACGAGCAGAGCGGACTCTTCTGTCTTGGCGCGCATACCCAAAATAAGGCGTGACTGCAGTAATACGTCCTGCAGATGCGCGTCTGAGTGCATCTGCCATGATAATCAACTCCATCAAATGATCGTTAGCTGGATGCGATGTGGATTGAACGATGAATACATCACGCCCGCGCACATTTTCTAAAATTTCCACCATGGTTTCACCATCGCCAAACTGATCAACCACAGCTTTGCCTAAAGGTAACTGTAGGCTGTTGGCAATTTTTTCAGTAAGTGCTGTATTGGCATTGCCGGAAAACAGCATGATATCTGACATAGATGCGTCCCACTATTTGAGGCTTGTGATGTTGTTCTTGTGCCACAAGAAAATGGCTGGGGCGCCAGGATTCGAACCTGGGAATGCAGGGATCAAAACCCTGTGCCTTACCGCTTGGCCACGCCCCATCCGCTTGATAACTGCTTATCAATAACTGGTATTGTGCTGCGAAGAATTCAAGCTGTCAACTGCGAGAGCTGAATGAATGATTTTGAGCTCTAGGTATACTCTGTAGACGGACAAGCATGCTCATTTGTTATGAAATAAGCTGTTTACTGCCATATATTTTTTGTGAGATATTTGTTCAATTAAGAGATAATCTGTACTTATTTTGAGCATTTATAGAGCTTTTGTCATAGCATCCAATGAAATTTCTAAGCTGCATCTAGGTAGAAGAGAATTGTCACAGCTGCCTTTTTATCTTGAAGTGGGTTTGTTTTGTCAGGGTGGCTTGGATTTGATGGCAGTTGAAATCAAATCCTCCCAAATTTTTCATAAGGATTTTTTAAAGGGCCTGACTCAATTAAAAAGTTGTTGTTAGTCAATCAGTTAGGGGTGCGTCGTTTGCAGTGGAGCCCGTCAATAGATGATTCCTGATTGCTAGGTTTTGAATTACAAAAATATAGACAGCACTTTGATGGATAGAATGTGAGGCATTGATGGAGCTAGCTTTGTGCAATCAAAATATTCAACCAGAGGTACTTAAGTTACCTAATTCAGGTGATCTCTTTCTGATCCGATATCCCACGTTAGAATGATTAATTTGCAATGTATAGGTGGTTTTTTTAAAGTCATAAGCCTGGGTAGGGCCTTGGGAGATGAGCTTTGGTAGCGTAAATACTCAATGGTCCAACCATTTTGCTTTAGGCGAGCTAATTGTTGTTCGGAGTTAAATTGTAAAGAAGAGAGCACTTGTGGGATGGGGATCCCTTTCAACCAATGTTGCATGGCATGTACCGGAAGCGACCAATGACTCAAACGTTTTAACAATCGTTCCAAATCGCTATCTTGGTATTGAGTCTGTTGAGTGGTGAGGGTGTATTTTTGGTTTTTTAGGCTTAAGCTCAAGACTTCCTGATTCAATGGACCAAGTATTTGGAGCTTGAAGCCTGGTATCTGATGGTGCCAGCGAAAGCGGCCTGACCAGCTTTGTTCTGGTTGTTGTACTGAAATTTTACCTGTGATGCTCCATTGTTGTTGTTTTTGGCGCCAAGCCATGGTGCTCAACCAGTGCTTAGGCTGAACTTGGGTGATGTCGTTAGGTAGTTGAGAGGTTTTACAGCCTGAAAGCATCACACCTATCCAGAGGCTGCAAAGGATGCTTAATGACCATTGACGTCGGTTGCTCATAGACGATAGTCTACCTGTACCATTTAATGAATCAAGCCAAAAAGAGGGACTGTGGTGGGATGTGTGGTATTTCCAGGTGCTTTTGATCCGATGACGCTGGGGCATCTGGATCTGGTGGTCCGAGCCTCTCAACTTTTTGAGCGCGTGATTGTTGCTGTGGCTACACAATCAGGGAGTAAATCCCATCATTTTTCGCTTGAACAAAGAATAAGCTTTATTCAAGCTTCACTTGATAAACCAAGTAACGTGGAAGTACTGCCTTTAAGTGGTTTACTGACAGACTTTCTAAAAAATGTACAAGCGCAAGCTGTTCTGCGAGGTATTCGTTCGGAGCGTGATGTGGGGTATGAGTGGAGTATGGCTACAGCCAATTATCAGCTTGCACCTCAGTTTGAAACCATTTGGCTGCCGGCTCGAAATCAATACGCTCATGTGTCTTCCAGCTTAATTTGGGACATTGCAAAACATGGTGGTGACATCAAGCATTGGGTGCCTCCTGTCGTGGCAAAGGCCATGACCACATTGGCTATTGATTAATAATTTCAGGAGCCTAGAGAAGGTGAGCTGGCAAGTCTGCTTGAGTTATTTTGAAACAGACATGTTTGAATGGTTGCTTTAGGATTTGCTGTTTTCGCAGTTTTTTGAAAGCGTCAGCCAGGCTGTCGTAAAATCCTTCATTAGCTGATCGCGTTCTTCAGGTTGATACTGTCCTGCATCAATGGGCTCACCCATGGTTATGGTCACTTTCTTGCCGCGATTAAGGTTAAATGTTCGCGCAGGCAGGACTTCATGTATCCCAGATATAAACATAGGAATGATATGTGCTTTCATATTGATGGCCATGATAAAACCACCTTTTTTAAGTGGTAAGAATTTACCATCATCAGAACGAGTGCCTTCAGGCGCCAGCCAGATAGCCATGCCTTGCTCCATAAGTGCTTCTGCCTGTTTTAAATCTTGGATGGCTTGCTCCCTGTTGCTGCGATCAATGGATGGAAATTGAGCATACCGTAGAGCTGTGCCCCAAATAGGGATTTTGAACAATTCCTTTTTGCCTATAAAGCGTACGCTGGTATGGGGAAAGGCAAGCATGGATAAAGGGATATCGTACAAACTTGAATGGTTGCACATCAGTATATATTTTTTATGAGGCTCAAGTTTAGGATGGGGCATGATATGCAAATCGAGCTTTAAGGGCTTGATCATGCGTTGGGCGAACTGTTGTAGACAGGCATCATAGTATTCTCGACTACCAGTGCTTGTTAAATGACTTGAGATAGCCATCAAAGAAGTACGCAACACATTCCAGATGCTGTAGCAAAATACCCAAGATGTCGTTAATAAACTGGTTTTCATGAGCTATGATTATCAGACATTAGTCATTACAGCGTGGATTATACGTTGATTTTTTAAGCCAGTCGATATTCTTTGGTTGCTTGGGTTGGCTGCCTTCATATATAGTACGGTTTTGACGCGAGGTAAGGTATTTTCCATGTTCAACAGAACGCTGAATTTTGGCATGGGTTTTCTATGACGAACCGTGGCATGATATACTTTTCACCTGCTTGGAAAGTTTGCATGATTGCTGCCGGCTTCGCCCTTTTGCAATTTGTGCTTCAGACACATCTGAGCGTGATGGTGCCTCAATTGATGGCGGCATTTTCTATCGATCCCTTGGGGGTTAGCCTTCTCTCATCCAGCTATTTTTATACTTATTTGTTACTACAAATTCCAGCGGGTATTTTGGTGGATTTCTGGGGAGCACGTCGTGTATTGAACTTGGCAATCGTATCTTGTGCTTGCAGTTGCTTATTGTTTGCATGTGCAGATAATTTATACTGGGCTGAGATAGCGCGCTTGGGTATGGGGTTGTCGACATCACCTGCCATTGCTGCTGCGATGTATTTGTGTTGTCGTTGGTTTCCTCCAACTATGTTTGCTCTAATGGCAGGTATCGTCGAATCCATGGGCATGCTTGGTGGTGCGTTGGGTGAAATCACCTTAAGCATCGTTACAGAAGCTTATGGCTGGAGAGAGGCGATGCTTTTGTGTGCTATCGTTGGTTTGCTTTTGGCTGTACTGGCATTTTGTCAAATTAAAGACACGCCTTATTGTTGGAAGATAGCTCCTAAGCAATATTGGTCAGGACGCAAACTTTTGACTATGATTCGTGTCGTACTCAAGCATAAGCATGTGTGGCTTAGTGGTTTGTATTCCGGGTTTATGTTTGCTGTGGCTTCAGGTTTTGCTGCATTTTGGTGTGTCCCATTTTTACAGGAAGTTTATCAAGTTAAAGTAATTAGTGCTGCTACCTTATCGTCAACTATTTTTTTAGGGTGTGCTTTAGGTGCGCCTTTGCTTGGCTGGTTTTCAGATAAAATTGACTCACGGCGTATGGTGATGTTTGTATCAGCACTGTTGGCGTTTTTGTTGTGTTGTTGGATTATATATTTTCCACCAAAAAACATAGTTTTTATGCCAGTTATTCTATTTATTTGTGGTATTTTTTCTGGTGCTTATATGATTCCTTTTGCTGTAGTGCGTGATACAGTGCCCATGTATGCGCAAGGCACGGCCATGGGTTTTACCAACTTAATGAGCATTCTTATCGGTGCACCTATTTTCCAACCTTTGGTGGGTTGGTTGTTGCAATCAATCTCTGGAACGTATGAGCGAGGTAAATTAATATTTTCTCTGGAAGATTATCAGTTGGCTTTGAGTATCATGCCTTTTTGCTTATTAATGGCACTGCTTTCAGTAGGCTTAATGAAGCGTGTGAATTGAACTACAATAAGTGAGACTATTTTGTCCGTTACTTTTTCCCTTGCAACTTACAATTTGCACAAAGGCTTCAGCGCTAGTCAGGTTAAATATGTATTGCCTCAAATCAAGCATGCTTTTCAGGAACTAGGCGTGAATTGCTTATGTTTGCAGGAAGTGGTTGGTCACCACAAGCGGTTAGCCAAACGCATCTCTGATTGGCCTGTTGCTGGTCAAGCGGCTTATCTTGCTGGGGAAAGCTGGCCTGAGATACTTTATGCAAACAATGCCAATTATCCGGCAGGTCATCATGGCAATGCGATCATAAGCAGCTATCAAGTAACTTGGGTTGATAACGTCATTTTGTCACAATTTACTCGTATGAGTCGGGGTTTTTTGCATGGATTACTGCACCTTCCTGAAACGAAGCAAGTGCATATATTATGCGCTCATATGGGGCTTTCAAAGCGAAAGCGTCATGCGCACATCGGTGCTTTAGCTGAGTATGTATCGCTTTCAATTCCCAGCGATGCGCCTTTAATTATTGCGGGCGATTTCAATGATTGGCGGCGTGAGGATACCAAGGAGCTTGTGATTGGGTTTGAGCTTTTTGAAGCTCATAAAAAGCAAACGGGATTTTATGCTAAAACATTTCCTGCACGACGACCAATTTTATGCAATGATCGTATTTATTTTCGGCACCTTAATTTGGAGGCTGCATCTTGTTTGTCGCAACCTCCATGGCCAAAGTTGTCTGATCATCTTCCGCTTTATGCTCGATTTTCTTTATAGCTTAGGGCTTCTTTTTATGATAAAAAATTGCTTTAGCTGAAAGTTTGTTGAAAGATTCGTGCAAATCCAGCGTTAATGAAGAATCATGGTGAAAGCCGTTACTGAGCTTTTTAGGGTACACAGCTTTAACATCTTTGCCTGGAATGGTCTGCCCATTGGCCTCTATGCTGTGTATATCGATTTTATATTTGTGTTTATCACCAACAATAATGCCTGGTATGCGTTTCTTTTTGGCCTCTCCAGCATTGAGAGCAAGAGTAAATTTGCTTTGGCGAACAGCACGCTGCTCTTTGCCGCGTTCATCAGCGAACGCTGTCACATTATAGGTAACTTTAACAGGCATGTTGCTGTCGTTGATAACATTTAAAATTTTTTGTGCCATGCTGTTGCTTGCGAGCAAGCACAGGCAGACTGTATACAGGATGAATTGCTTGAACATAGTTATTTCCCCAAGATCATGATTTATTCAACGCCCTCGATTGTATGATATTTATTCGGCCTTGAAAAGGATAACTTTAGATCAATTACGATTATAAAAGGGACATATCGTAATAAAAAGACTTTATGAACAATAAAAATACGCATTTTTTTTTATGGTTCTCTATAGGCTGATTTGTATTTGGTATCTACCTCATTCAACTGGTCAGATGGCTTGTTTCATTAAGTGATCTTCCTCTACTTTATTGGAGAACGTGAGTTCGTTATAAGGATTTAAATTTCAGTGATGGTGATGGCTGTTATGCATAGAAGGCTTTTTAGGCTGTAGGGTGTAAGCAGCTAAACCAGCGATGAGATTGACCATATAGTTGCTAGGTGAGAGGTGCCTTGAATGTTCAATTTGTGATGTATTTTTTAGCTGGACAAAGACAGACTCAGCGATGGCGTTCTTTCTGAGGAGGAGCACAGCTAATTACTCAACAACGCCAATCTCTATGAATCACACAGGTAAAGTGAGAAAGATCATACGCTTGAGCCAAACATAAAATCCACTTTTGCTGACTTCTAGGACTTTGAGGTTGGCCCTAAGCTTCTAGCCAGAGCGACCACTTCTGATTTAAATTAACTTGTGTATTGTTTGGTTTTAAAGGACATAAAATGTTCTCTTTCATCGTGGAAATTATAACACTTTACTGTCCACCAATCAGGGGATGATCATTAAGCCATACCGAGGATATGAGGACTAAAGCTTTTATGAGCCACGCCGATAACACTTTTATCAACCATAATGTAAGGTATTCATAATGTTAGCTAGATCCTACCAATTTAAGAAAAAAATCACTCGTATAAGTATTATTTTAGTTGGGTGCTTTGCGTCTGTAGCTTATGGTAAAAGTTTCTTTGTTAACCTAAGTATGTCATTACCTGAGGGTTTTCAAAGAACAAAAATTGATGCAGCTTTAGAAATTATCGATAAAAATTCATACATCAGGCTATCCAATCAAATGCAAATCGACAAACAAAGCGATGGAGTCTATCTGGTAACAATCCAAGATGAGCAATCAGAAATAGCTACCATCAAAGTTAATTATGTTCTTTTAACTGATGATCCTTCAATTATTGCTCATAAAGGTTTTGCTATCATAGAAAATTTTAATTTTAACACAGATTTTACTGTAAAATTTAAGATTGAAAAAGTACAAGTAGGTAGTGTCTCTGCAGGCATTGTTACAGTCAATGATGTTCAAGAAACCCAAGTTTCTGATCTGGCAATTGGTTATCAAGGCGTTAGCTCATGGGGAGAAATAGTACTGTTGCCTAATTTGCCATAACATTCATAGATGCGCTAGGTGCAACTTTACAAGAGTGCATCTCAGGTTTCTCTATGGCGATATAAATTTCTATGTATCCAGATAATTTGTTGCTGACACTTGTATTGTGCGGCTTTACAGCGTGAAGCGCTGCAAAGCCAGGTTCTGATCATCAAGCCAATTGGCCCATGGCAGCTTCACTGTTTTTTTGAGCAGCGCTCAGTAGAACTTGCTGTGCTGTACCAACATTTTCAGGGTTACCATGCCATGCTTTTAAACAATCTTCCTGTAAGGCGCGCCCGTATGAAAAACTCAGCATCCATGGGTGAGGCCCCAATTGGTTCATGGCATTAAGGCGTGTGGTAGCCTGCTCAGGCGTTTGTCCTCCTGATAAAAAATTAATTCCAGGCACCGTGCCTGGGACATTATCATGCAGTACCTTCACAGTGTACTGAGCAATCGTTTGGTCATCGCAAGGTTGCGCACAATCTTTACCAGGTAATACCATATTTGGTTTAAGGATGATGTAGGGAAGTTTGACCTGGTGATTGTTCAGAGCTTTAAAGGTAGCCTCTAGAATGCGAGAAGTATGGTATGCACAGCTGTCGATGTTATGATTCCCGTCCATTAAGAGCTCAGGCTCGACGATGGGTACCAGATTCAAGGACTGACAGGTTGCAGCATAACGTGCTAAAAGTTCACAATTGGATTGAATTGCTGTATCAGACGGCGTTGATTCTGTGATATTAAACACAGCACGCCATTTGGTGAATTTTGCACCAAGCTCCAGATAAGCTTGTAGGCGTTCGGTCAGACCGTCTAAGCCCTGCGTGACTTGTTCATGATTGGCATTGATCAAAGGAATAAGGCCTTGGTCTACTTTGACGCCTGGTAAGATCCCACGTTGCAAGAGCAACTGCGGTAAAGCAGTGCCTTGCACGTCTTTTTGTGCTAGAGTTTCTTCGAATAAGATCACACCACTGACGTATTTTTCAAGCGAAGATGTGCTTAAAAGCAATTGACGGTAATCTCGCCGATGTGCTTCTTGATTGTCTACATTGATGCTGGCAAAGCGCTTGCCAATGGTATTGGTGCTTTCATCAGCTGCAAGAATGCCTTTGCCTGGCATGCATAAAATTTGAATAGTCTGTTTTAGTGTCGAAATATCCATGCGTAAGATTTCCTGTATAACCGCGTTTAATGCAAGGTAGTTTAACTGAAAGCTGAGGTAAAAATCGACTATTTATGAGAGATGTATTTTTCTCTACGAATTTGGCTGCTGGTAAAGCCGCAGTCAGTGAGCTGCTTGAAAGTATCATCAATCATATGGGGGTTGCCACATAAGTAAACAATATCTTGAGCTGAATCAAGTTCCAGCTTAGGTATAGCCTGCTGCACATAGCCTGTGTGTTCATGAGCTGCATGATCTGCAAGCTTGTCACGGCTATAATACAGATGATAGTGGATATGCTCATAGCGTTTGGCATAAGTTAGGAAGTCATCGACATACAGTGCATCAGTACGGTATTGTACACCCTGCAGGATATGAATGGGGTAGTTCAGCGAGGGCAGTAGAGGCAGCATGGAGCGATAAGGGGTTACGCCTGTGCCCGTTGACATGAGCACTAGGTTTTCAGGTTTCATGTCTTCTGTTAGAATTAAGCGCCCAAAAGGGCCTGTGACCGTCACTAAATCACCAGGCGATAAATTAAAAAGATACTCGCTACCAATCCCTTGCTCAACGTAAGAGGCAGCAAACTCGATCTCTCCAGTTTGGTTGATCATGGAGGCTATGCTGTAGCTGCGTCGTTTTACTTTGGGTTCTGCAGGGATCATGATCGTGATGAACTGTCCTGCGATGTATTTAAGCACCGAGTCGTTTTGCATGCGGCACACAAAGTGCCGCACGTTATCGGTGATAGCAAAGCTATCTTTTAGTACCATGGTCCATGTTTTTTGCATGATGGCTATTGTGACTATAAATCGCACATAGGTCAAGGCTGCTGATTCAAGCGGAGATAATATTAGTGCTATTTTTTCAGTTCTGCAGAATCTGCAGAAGAGGATAAAATGTGTTTGATGGTAAATGAACAGCTAAACTTGTTAAACTGCCTTAGTCTGTTAATATTTAGTTAATGTACTGTATGTTAAGTGAGAGGATATGATATGCATACCAACAATCTGATAATAAAAAAACTTATAAGTTCATTTTATATTCTCATCGGCCTACTTGTTGTGGTGCCTTGGGCGGCGTGCAGCGAGTTGCATTCTTCCAGCCAATCAACAAATT
>CAYGTQ010000037.1:0-3819 GCA_964352915.1 uncultured Legionellales bacterium | reverse complement strand
TTACTCCAGAGCCTTTCATCATCGCCCAGGCTGAATCACCTGCTGCAACGCCATCTTCTAAGCGCATAACAGTAAAATTGGCTAAACTTGTTCCAATTGAAACCTCAGAAGATATCGATGAGCTTTACTTGGCCGTGACAGGCTATCCATCTCACAGCAAGCCTTTTCATTATCGGCTACCCGAATACCCTATTCATTGGCATTCCTCAGAAGCTGAGCACATCCAAGAGCTGCAGTTGTGGCAAGGTGATTTGCCTGAGGGCGAAAAGGTTTCTTTAGTGTTTTCTTTGATTGAGCATGATACACCACCTTTATTTATGGATGACTTAATAGGTACGGCCCGTCTTTTGATCAAAAATCAAAATGGTAAACTAGTTACCAGTTGGTCTGTTCCTAATCGTGATAAAGAAAAACCAGAGGTTGTTACTGTCTCTGGAATTCATTCACACACTTTTGATCTGACAGACGGTCAAGCGCATTATCAAGTGACGCTTTCTATGTTGCATGAGGATTCTCAAAGAGAAGCGGCAGCTAAAGCTTAATGGCCTACTGTCTAGCCAAAAAATAAATGGCTTCATGTAAGCTCAGATCAGTTTTAAGCATCCTCTATTTGCAGTTTCTAAATGCATCAATGGCTTGTTGTCGGCTTGTTTTTAAATCAAGCATCATAGCAGGATAGCGAATATTTTGGTGTTCTCTGTTGGCCACAAAATTTTTTGGGTTATGCAAAAGCTTTGCAGGTAGCATTTTAAGCTCAGGGCAATAGTACTTGATGAACTCTCCTGCTGGGTCAAAGCGCATGCTCTGTGAAAGTGGGTTAAAAACCCTAAAGTAGGGTGCTGCATCAGTGCCTGTTGAAGCTGACCATTGCCAACCACCATTGTTGGAGGCGAAATCTAAATCGATTAAATGTTCACTGAAAAAAGCTTCACCATGACGCCAGTCCATTAAAAGATTTTTAGTTAAAAACATCGCTGTTACCATGCGTAAACGATTGTGCATCCACCCAGTTTGTACCAATTGGCGCATGGCAGCGTCTACAATGGGAATGCCGGTTTGGCCTTGTTGCCATTTTTCTAATGCTTGCTGATCTTGATTCCAGGCAATGGCATTGTATTGCTGATTAAAATTCTCATGCTTACAAATACGGGGATGGTGAAAAACAATGTAGCGATAAAATTCTCTCCATATGAGCTCGCTTATCCAGCATAAAACTCCAGGATGGCCAGATTGTAGTTTGCCTTGGTTTTGGTTGATGGCGGCCATCAGGCATTGATGCGGCGACAAGGCGCCTACAGCCAGGTAAGGCGATAAGCTGCTAGTGGCTTTTAGATTCGGAAAATCTCTTTGCGCTTGGTAGTTTTCTACCCGTTTCTCACAAAAGCTCTCTAATAATCCAATGGCATAGTTCTCTCCTACCGGCCATTGATTTTGTATGTCATCATTGAGGGAGCTGATAATTTTTTTTGGTAATGACTTCCCTTGAGTGTAGAGTTGTTTAGGTTGCGCATCAGGCGCTGCTAGAATGCATATATTTTTTTGAACCATGCTTGTGACCCATGCACGCTTAAAAGGTGTGAACACCTTATAGGGGCTTTGCTGCTGACTCATAATTTGGTTGGGTGGCAGCATCATCTGATCGTGGTAACTGTGGCAGTGTATGTTGTTCTCTGAAAATAAATGCTTTATAGCTTGATCACGAAGTCTCTCGTTTAATTCATATTCAAGGTTAAAATAAAGGTCAGAGCATTGCAATTTCTTTGCATAATCTAAAAAATCTTCTGGCAAAGTAGTGAAATTTTGAGTTTTTTCTATATCGAGAGGAATGTTCAATTTTTTCAAGGATCGTTGTAGTTCAATCACATGCCTTAAAACAAAGTTGATTTTGTTGTGTCCCCACTGATGAGATTGCCATTGCTCCATAGTTACCCAAAACACTGCTTTGACCTTGTGCTGTTTGGCAGCCATTGATAGAGCAGGTTGATGAATCGTACGTAAATCGTTTCTGAACCATACCAGATGTGTTGTCATGGTGTTTATTAATTGAGTGATAGTTGACAGCAGAGTAGCATAATTTTTTAAAAATATTGAGTCCCTTGTGTTTTATAGCTGTTCTCAAAAAAACATGTTATGCAATGTCTTGCCTCAAGCAGTCAAGTCCATCATTGTGACTGGTACTGAATTTAGCACTATCTGGTTCCATGAAATCATTAAAATGGCGTGGGAATATGTAGGGCGGATACACAATCAGAACTACGTAAAATTAATGTCATGGCCACCAGAGGCCGATGACATTTTAACATGTCAAGGCGGGCGGGTTCATGACATTAATTTTAAACAAGCAGCACGATATGAGATGCGCTCTTGAATGTCAAGCTTTCACTGCATAGAATTTACTCCCTTGCCATAAGGTATTGTGCTTGAACATCCCCCAGATACACATCAGCATTTTTCTCATGACGGCAATGATGGCCCGCATGGGTTTTTTACCCGCTTGAATGAGTTTTTGATAGAAAGCTTTGACTTCAGGGCTGCGTTGTATGGCTACCATTGCAGGCATAAACAGAGCCGTTCTCAAATATTTGTTACCAGCCTTACTGATGTGTCTTGGTTTGTTGATGCTGCTGCCTGATTCTGTGACCTTGGGGTCAAGGCCAGCATGGGCTACCCACTGCTCAGGCTTCATGTCTTGCGGCATAGCCAGAAGTTCAGCGATGAGCTTGACCGCACTGAGCTCAGCAATACCAGGGATGCTGTCCAGCCTGGTCAGCCAGGTTGACAGCTTTTGGTCTTCTTTTACCAGCTTGAGCGCTCGTTGCAACAACTTATCCACGTGTTGTTGCAAATACTCAATATGCTTTTCAATCTGTTTAAGAATGAAGGTGCCATCCTCTTTATATTCATCAGCATGCAGACGGTTTTTCTCCTGAACCATCGCTTCAGTCAGCTGTTGCATTCGTCGGGCCAGAGCCTGTATTTCAAGGTGTTTTTCAGGTGGTGGTGTCCAAGGCGTAAAAGGTTGTGATTGCAGGTACTGCACAATCTTCAATGCATCCACTTTATCTGTCTTGCCACGGGTCATGGCTGCTTTAGAGAAATGATGAATAGCACGAGGGTTAACCACCATCACTTCCACTTTCTTATGTGAAGCACATAACAATGCCAAAGGCATGTGATACACACCGGTCGCCTCTATACACACTTGAGAGCCATAGCCACGCTTGGTGATAAAGCCCACCAAAGCTTTGCGGCCTTGAGTATCATTCACAAAATCATAAGTGTCTGGCAACAACTGTCCCTGACGAATCACACGAATCACCAAGCTTTCAGCGCCGACATCAACACCAACAAGATTGAGTTTATCCATTTCCATCTCCGTTATGTTAACATCATACCCAGGTCTCCTTACCTTGAACCATGATGTGCCGACCTTGCGAATACAGGTTCAAAGACCTTAGATGCACTCCGGTATTCATCACGAAGGAAGGGGGCCACCTCAATCATCCCTCCTCACAGTGATGCTGTTTATCATAAAAAAGTGCAGCCACAGAGGAATAGAAATTTACAAGAGATCAAAACTTTTGGTCGTATGGTTTGGCAGAAAGTCAGGGGATATGGTCAAAGTAATCATTCTGAACTGGCTATACAGCGTTACAAAAGAATGCTTGGCAATCGTTTATACGCTAGAGAATTATCACGCCAACGACAAGAAGCTATGATTGGCGCTGGCTGCTTGAACAAGATGACCAGGATATATATGAACCCGCCCTGGTATTGCAAGATCTTCATGATGTTTTAGATAAAATTGCAGATATATAT
>CAYGTQ010000036.1:0-16234 GCA_964352915.1 uncultured Legionellales bacterium | reverse complement strand
ACATGTGCCATTTAGAAAGACGACTTAAAAGCCAAATTATTTCTAATTATTTATAAAAAAATAGATGAAATTTTCAATTCAATTTGATAAAAATAAAAAAATCAATTTTATCAACATATACCACCCCACAGTCTCGACACAAAACATTGTTGCTGCGACTTGGGAGATAGCCTCACAAAGAAAATCCAGTTTAAAAATTGATCCAGAATCACTTTACCCCTTACCTGAGGATACAGAGTGTTTCTGGCAAGCTGTACAAGCTATTCATGCCAAAACAAACACACGAAATAATGCTCAACATGAACTCACAGGGACGTTGTTTTATCAATATCGACGTCATATACCCAAATCCATTTTAACCCAATGGCTGGGGGGGCATTTTTCAAACAATAATTTTTCACAACACCACGATGTCTGTCTTGGTTATATCAAAGGCGCTTACCAAAACGCAGAGACTGGTTCAAGTTTAAGTGTTTTATGGATGGATGTGATGGACTCTTTATCTCCTCAATACGACCTATTCAGCTCACTTAAAATGCTGAGCGTCTTAAGTGAATTTATTTTAGCCAGAGATGCCTCACTCAAAAAGATATGGTCAGAAGATGCCTTGTACCATCTTTTTGAAAAAACCTTACTGAAAAAACTATTTTTATTTTATCACAAGCATGATAAAAAAATTCATCATGGAAAAAATTTTCTTGGTCACAAGAAAATGCATATTTATCAACAGGCCAGTGAGGCGCAACTTGAGTTTTCTAAAGAATTTGCAGCAAAATTAAAATCATGGCAGATCCATGAGGCGCCACCTTCTGGCAATCAAATCATACTTACTTATGATGGTGAGATAAACATTCATGAGCTTATGAAATATCTTCCTTTTTCATACAGAGCTCAACCTCCTAATTTGATTTTCAGGTTAGCTTACAGGCGAAAAGGTCAACATGTCCGGAATGTATTTAATAAAGAAGGTGTCAAACTATTCAGAGTGCTGGTTGATGATATGAAAAAAAACATCCGCATCACAGATATTCATATTGAAGCCATAGGCATTATCTTTGATAGCATTGCATATCATCCGAAGCTATCCATTCGAGATATACTGGGGACCCCTGACATGCTGGGTCAGTGTTACAGCATGCTAGCCAAAAGCCCCATGGCCAAAAAAATTGATACGGCCTATGATAAGTTTGACGAACATGGGACTCTGTATGAAAATCTACAGGGCCTTGAAGCAATATATGTTGAGTGTAGAAAAGAAGAGAACATCATCTCTGATAGCAACCACGCTTTTATCAACGCACAAAATGCATACATTCGATTTGATAAAGCACGCCATCAAAAAACCATTGCTTTCACATGGATTACCCGTCACTCTCAAAAATTTGAGAGAAGTATTCAACAATCAAAGGACTCGCACCAAACTTCCGATCTTGAAAAAATAAGAAGTGCTGAAGCCTTGTATAAGCAATTGATGCATCTCTTAAAAAATCACAGTACACATCTAACACTTGAGAATGTTATTCAAATCGAGCAAGATAAGCGTACCATTCGTCGTGCTTATAAGCGTTGGGCATCTAAAGACAGCATTCAAGGAGAGTGTCACTGGGCCCGCGATCCGCTTGAGCAAATGCAGCTTGATCAGCAAAGATTCATGAGCATTGCCAGCAGCCTTGAAAGCCCTCCTGAGGTATACATCACACCACAAGCACTTTCAAGCCTACATGAATTGTACGCACGATTTATGGAGAACCTTATACACCTTAGGCATGTACAGCAAACCGACCAAGATAATACAGATGTGGCTGAATTGCTGGGGTTGCTAGATAGTCTTTCAGAACAGCTCACCACTGCTTACCAGTCTTTTTCGCACTTAACTTCTTCTGACTTGATTAATGAAGCCAGAGAAGAAAAAGAAAAATCTGAGTAAAGCTCTGTTCAAAAAGGCTTTACCACCACCAAAATAATCAACCCAATAAACACAATGGTAGGAAACTCATTGAACCAACGAAAAAATTTAGATGAGTGCTTATTTTTTTTCTGCTTAAATCTTTTTAAAAAAACCCAACAGACACCGTGAAACAACCACATCACCAAGACCAATAGCATTTTGGTATGAAACCAACCCGCATGCGCGTAATAATGAGGCTGGTAAGTGACCAACCAAAGGCCAAAAACTGTCGTAGCGATGGCACCTGGCGTGGTGATGTAATAAAAAAGCTTGCGCTCCATCGTGACAAACTGCTGATGTATGTCATCATTTTGGCAATCAGCATGATAAACAAAAAATCTTGGCAGGTAAAAAAGACCTGCCATCCATGTGGTCATAAAAATAATATGGCCTGCTTTAACCCATAACATCATTTTCTCCTAAAATAAACATAGCCAAAATGCATACCCCCAGAAAGTAAACGTCCAAAGACTTGCCAGCAAAACTATCGAAGAACCCAGGTCCTTAGCTTGCTTGGACAAAAGATGTTTTTCAAGGCTAACTCGATCCACCACTCGTTCTATGGCACTGTTGCATAATTCACAGATCATGACAAACCACACGCTGGCAAGCAATGCTAGAGCATGCCAAGCATTTTGGGCAACAAAAAAAACAACCATCAGTGCCAATAAAAAAATCCTGCATTCTACCCGAAAAGCCCATTCATCATGATAAGCGTGCCGACAACCATCCAAAGCATAATTTGCGGCATGATAGAGTTTTTTCAATGCGTTCATCATGATTTCCATACTAAGACAGGCTGACGAGCCGCCTTCACTTCGTCCAGCCGTTTGATCGGCAATTGATGGGGGGCTGTACGCAATATTTCAGGACACTCTTGCATTTCTTGTCGAATTTGGCGCATCACTTCAATGAATTCATCCAACGTATCTTTTGACTCAGTTTCTGTAGGCTCTATCAGTAAGCATTCTGGTATCATCAACGGAAAATACATGGTAGGGGCATGTATACCAAAATCAAGCAACCTTTTACCCACATCCAGTGCGCTCACTCCGTACGTTTTTTTCTCCTGTACCAGGCTTATGACAAATTCATGGCTGGCACGACGCGAATACACCACATCATACCCTAATGTTTGTAAGCCTTTCATCACATAATTGGCATTTAGTGCAGCGTAGCGTGCCACATCAGCTAAGCCTGAGCGCCCTAAAAGTCGTATATAAGCATAAGCTCTGAGCAAAACGCCTGTATTGCCCATAAAAGCGGATAATCGTCCTATGCTTTGGGGGCAATCGCTGCTCGCGGCCCATTGATAGCCATGGGCTCCTTTCATCACATAAGGTATAGGCAAATAAGCTGCGAGTTTTGAATTGGCTAACACAGGTCCAGCCCCTGGACCACCGCCACCATGGGGGGTCGCAAAGGTTTTATGCAAATTCACATGCATGACATCAAAACCCATATCAGCTGGGCGCACCTGACCTAGAATAGCATTTAAGTTAGCTCCATCATAATACAGCAAGCCACCTGCATCATGTACAAGCTTTGCGATTTGATTGACCTGACGCTCAAATACACCCAGCGTAGAAGGGTTGGTCAGCATCAAGCCTGCTGTCTTCGAGGACAGTGCTTGCTTCAGTGCCACCAAATCTAAATCACCGTCATCAGACACTGGAATTTCACGTACTTTATACCCACACATCATAGCAGATGCTGGGTTGGTGCCATGGGCGGCTTCTGGGATCAGAATTTCACAGCGCTGCAAGTCACCTCTCTGTTCATGGTAAGCTTTGATCATAGCCACGCCAGCAAACTCACCTTGAGCGCCTGCCATGGGCGTGAGTGAGGCTTGGTTCATACCTGTGAGATCACACAAATACACTTGCAGCTCATAAAGACACTGCAGCAATCCCTGAGATTTTGCAACATCACTCATGGGATGCAAATCACACCAAGGCTTTTGCATCACCAATTGATGAGCAATTTTAGGGTTATATTTCATAGTACAAGAACCCAAGGGATAAAAGTTATGATCAATGGCAAAATTACGATGAGATAATTGGGTGTAATGTCGCACCACTTGAAGCTCAGATAGTGCGGGAAGCCCAATCGGGGTCTCCCGCAAAAAATGGCTTGGAAAATTGCTGGGGGCACAGATCTTTTGGCTCATCAGCGTAGGACAATATCTATCTTTTTTGCTTTGTTCAAAGATAAGTGTGTTATTTTTTTTAATCACCATGCATCTCCAGAGCATCTTTAATTGCGTCGACAAAATCATCAACATGATCTGGAGATTTGGTTTCTGTCACACAGACAAGCCGTGCTTCTTGCCCAAGCATTGCTGACACATCTTGCCCGGGGTGATAGCCTTGCTCTTTAAGCTGGCTTATCACGCTTGATGGCAGGCACAGCACGCCCTCATAGAAATGAGCCCCTGAAAATAAAAGATTGATCGCGGTTTTTTCTCGCAGTTGATGCAAGAAATACTGCCAGCGCTGATGACATGTCCAGGCAACTTCTGATAAACCACCATCACCCAGTACGCTCATATAAATACTGGCCGCAACCGCTAGAAGACCTTGGTTGGTGCAAATGTTAGAAGTGGCTTTGCCACGTCTGATGTGCTGCTCACGGGTTTGTAGTGTTAGAACAAAACCACGACAACCCTCACGATCATCGGTCATGCCCACCACTCGCCCAGGCAGCTGCCTTTGAGCGCTCTGCCGACAGGCCATAAACCCTAGATAAGGTCCACCGCTTGATAGTGGAATTCCCAAAGGCTGAGCTTCTCCACAAGCTATATCCGCACCTTGAATCCCCCATTGTCCTGGTGGTTTCAAGCAACTCATCAAAAGAGGATTCACCAAGGCCACCACTTTAGCACCGTGTGCATGCGCCCAGTTGGTCCATTCATCTACGGACTCAAGTGTGCCAAAGTAGCTGGGCTGAGCCATGACCAATACCGCCATGTCGTCAGCAGCACCATCATCAAAATCCAGAGTGCCTTGCAAAGAATCAAAAGGCAGCACGCGGGAAGTGATTTTTTGTACCTGCATAAAAGTTTGCAAGGTCGCCAAATAATGTGGATGCAAGTGTTCTGGCAGGTAAACCACTTGCTCTTTGGCATTTTTCTTCAATCTTAACGCCATCAGGACCGCTTCACACAGCGCTGTAGCACCATCGTACATCGAAGCATTGGCCACATCCATAGCCAACAGACGTGCCATCATGGATTGGAATTCAAATAAAAGCTGCAGCATGCCTTGACTGGCTTCAGCCTGATACGGTGTATAGGCTGTTAAAAATTCTCCACGGCTGGCCAAAGCCCAGACCACCGCAGGTACATAGTGATGATAAGCACCAGCGCCCACAAAAGAACGTTCAGCTGATTGCTCTGGAACACGTAGCGCCATCATTTGTGTTAATGCCAATTCTGATAAAGCCTCAGGCAGGGCCGAGAAGTCTTGATTGAAAAGCTTTCTGGGAATTTCATCAAACAAGTCATCAATGTTGGCTACACCGATAGTATGCAGCATTGCTTTCAGTTCATCAGGCGTATGTGGAATATAAGACATTACTTAGGTGCCTTGTGTGTCTTTCAGCATACTTTTGTATTGCTCTGCTGACAAAAACTCACCTTCAAGTGAAGCTACTTTAAGCCGAACGAGCCACCCCTCTCGCTCAGGTGATTGATTGATGAGATCAGGCGCATCTATAAGCTCATGATTGATCGCAACCACTTCGCCTGAAACAGGTGTGTAGACATCGGCTGCTGTCTTCACCGACTCCACCACCGCGCAACTCTCTCCTGATTGAAGCAACTGTCCCATCTCTGGTAACTCCACAAACACCACATCACCCAACTGGCTTTGGGCGTAATGTGTGATACCTAGCGTGACAAGCTCAGTCGACTCATCAAAGTCCAACCATTCATGAGTTGATGTGAACTTAAAAGCATGCTGCCTCATAGCACCGGCTCCTTGTTAACAAGTATTTGGCCATTTTTAACAAAACGCGCAGGCTTGATGATATCAGCTATCAAACGTTTCTGGCGAATTTCCACGTGACATGTAGATAAAATCGGCGGCTCAATTCTTGCAAAGCCAATACCACACTGCAATAAAGGTGAAAAAGTGCCACTGGTGACTGTGCCTGCAAGCTTATCCTCCACCCAGATCGGTTGCCCTTGGCGAATCACGCCACGCTCTTTAAGCATCACGCCTACCAATTTTGGCAGCGTAGCATGCTCAAGTTGTGATTGTAACGCTTGTTTGCCAATAAATTCTCGTGAAGATGCCAGATCGACAGCCCAAGCCAAACCTGAGCTTAATGGGCTGGTGGTTGAATCCATATCCTGACCAGAAAGCATCATCCCAGCCTCAATGCGCAACACATCGCGTACAGCTAAGCCACAGGGAATGATGCCTTGTGCAAGCAAGTGCGACCATAGATTGCCAATATCTTGGTGTGGCAAAATGATTTCAAAACCCTGCTCACCAGTGTAGCCTGTGCGCGCAACAAACCAATCACCTTCTTCTGAGAACTCAAAGGATTGCAGCGTGCTGGTACGATCCATGAGTGCAGGTGGCAGGGCTCGCAATGTCTGCTCAATAGCGCCAGGCCCCTGGATAGCAAGGATGGATAAATCTTGTCTTTCTTGAATACCCACCTGCAAACCCTCAGAATGTTGCATCAACCAAGCCAACACTTGCTCTCGATGCACCGCATTGCATACCAGACGAAAATTATCAGGCGCCCTAAAATAAACAATAACATCATCCAGAACCCCGCCATGTTCATGGCACAGTAAAGCATACAAAGATTGTCCACAATGCGTTAGATCATCAATATCTCTACTTAAAAGCATACGCAACAACGTACGACAACCAGCACCTAACAGGTCAATCACGCCCATGTGTGACACGTCAAACATACCTGCTTTTTGACGTACAGCTCTGTGTTCAATCTGGACCGACCCATAGTGCAGTGGTAGCTGCCAACCACAGAATTCTGTCCATGTCACAGACTGCTGTACATGTTTTTCATAAAGGGCTGTTGGACGCACCATGCACGTATTCTCCTCTGAACGATGGATGTTGATAGCAAGCTTCTGAGACTACCCAACAAGCGCAACTACCAGCATTTACTTAAAGCTATGTGTTTTGAACCCAAGATAATTATACGTGATAAGCGATGGATTATGAAGCATCGCATCATGCAAAAAAACTACAGAGCGTGTATTGAATTTTTCTGACATGCCTTATCAGCTCTCCATGATGATCTCGTGACGCCAGTGTGTATATACCCGGTTGTCAAGAGCACGCTGTGTTAAGTGAAAATTTAAAGCCATGCTATGCTGTGGTTTGCGCCATCAACAAAACCAGAATGATAAATTTTATATCATTTCTCCAATGAAATTTTAACCAACAAAGGAAGGTGATCAGACAGCATTCTGGTTTTCTGAGTATTGATCACTCGATAATCCTCCACCTTAACTTGTGGCGTCATAAAAAAATAGTCCAGCGCTCTGTCAGCTATTTGATCACGAGTTTCAGGAGGCATATAGGTAAACCATCGACTGGCATCGTCCGAATCAAAATCAGAACGTTTAGGGATCATTTGCCAATGATCAGACAACTCAGCCAATTCATCTTCATGAGCATTAAAGAGTTTTCTATGGGCAGGATAAATCTGATCATACCACTTAAGTGATGGCAGTTGATTAAAGTCCCCACCCAGAACAACAGGCAATGTGTGTTCCTTCAAAAGCTGATTCAGTACAACCAGTTGCTTTTTTTTTGTTTTATATTTTTTGTCAAAATGTGACAAATGTGTATTCCACAGATCAAGTTTCAATGAATCATACTCAATACTTGTTTGTAACACTGCTCTTTGAGGATAAAATGGCTGGGAAATCCAGGAAACACCTGCATCATCGCTAGGTAACGCATAGCGCTGGGCATGAATCAGGGGTAGCTTGGAAAATGTACAAATACTGGAATGCACTCTGCCCCAAATATTAGAACTTGGGATAAAAAAGCTCAACCAATCAGGCGCACATACTGCCCACTGATAATCTGTAGATAACCTTACAGAGAGCGCTTTCATCTGATCGACATGGTAGCTTCTGGTGCAATTTCTGTCGACTTCCTGCAGTAACACCACATCAGGCGAATAGTGATTAATCACTTGAGCCACACCTTGCAATGTTTTTGTGTAAGTCTCTTGATCAGGCCAAGCATCTTCGCCATCATCATAAAAAAAATGGTTGTTTTGATTACCCGCCATAAACTGTATATTCCACGACATCACTGTAATAGATGTGCCAGCATCACGCTCGACAGCTGCCTCACTTACTCGATGGATCTCCACAGGCTCAATTTTCTCTGGAAAGTAGTTACCTTGGGAACGCAGCACAAAAAAGGCTATGACTGATATGAGAAACGCGCTCAACACAAGGTAAAGCATAGGTTTGATGATTTTCATAATGTCCTTTTAATTGATGACATCTTACAGCTGCTCCATTATAGAAGGTATTAAGAATATATTATCCTACATCGTCATAAAAATTACCTCGGCTTTACAGCACAGGCGTTTTATGAAAACAAAGGGTGGCATCAGAGATGCTCTATTCAAGCTTATCCACTTAAAATGGACAAGTCCTTACCATGTATTGGTTAAATTGTTCTATGCATTTAGCTCTTGATTTCTTTTTTTATATGTATACATAAGATTCACAAGCATATTTGCTCAGCCCAACATCCCCTGAGCACTTTTAAGCATTGCACGCTTAATCCAAGGCAAATGCTCACTGGCAATAAAGGCTCCCTGGCGCAAAGTGCGCGTCAACCAATCATGATGTGTGCTCAAACGATCAACCACTTCAATACCGCAGTACATGCCTGTGCGCTGTAAGCTCCTCTCGCGTTGATAAGCTCTCAGTACACGAGCATAGTCTGTACTTCGAGAAAAGCGACAAGATTGTTTAAGTAGCCCTGCCAACACATAAGCATCTTGAAGTCCTAAATTTAAACCTTGACCGGCCAAAGGCAGCACTGTCTGCCAAGCGTCCCCCACCAAAGCCCATTGCTTACCGCTGCATGCTTGCGCTTTTTGCATATGCAAAGGCATGACATGCACTTCATCTTTTATAGACGCTGTGCCTAGCTTATATCCCACCACATCTGTCAATGCTCGCGACAGCCTCTCTGGCGGCAAATTTTTAAGCTCTAAAGCACGCTTAGAGGTGGTTGACCATATCAAAGCACACTCATCCGGATCGGTCAAAGGCAATAATGCCACAGGCCCATCGGCCAGAAACCATTGCCAAGCTGTATTCTGGTGCCCAAAAGCAATGTGTACGTTGGTAACCAAAGCTGATGATTGCGCAACACCTGTTCGCATCACAGACTGTCCTACACTTCGTCGAACCATTGAATGCATGCCATCAGCGCCAACAATCAAGGGCGCTTTTAATTGACCTTGAGAAGTCTTGCACACCACGCCAGATTCAGAAAAATCTATGGATTGCACACCACTATGCGGCAATAAAGTAACCCCTTGGGAAGACCATGACTGCCACAGATGCCAACGTAGTGCGCTGTCATGGATAATATGACCCAAGTGCGGTAAATTTTCTTGAAAACAATTAAAATGTAACTGACGCTGAGTGTCGCGATCAAACACCTGCATATCGTAGTAAATGCCAGACATGGCTTTTAAATCTGGCCATGACAACAAAGAATTGAGTATGTTTTCTGACTGCAGGTTGATGGCATAAGCTCTGTCATTTTTTTTAATCACTGGCTGCTCTAAAGCTTGATGATCAATTAATATCACCGATAAGTCTGGCGTCAAACTTTGCGCCAAGATAAGGCCAACCACACCACCGCCAACAATGATCAAATCAGCATCATAAGAGCCACCATCTATATGTGTCATACGCTGACCATTTTGGGTTGTGGCTGCAACCATCGGCTTATGCTGGGCGTTATACTCATGCTCTGTCCCATAGTAAAACGCAAAAATGATTGTTTTAATGGTGGGAAATTATCTATAGCTGCCATCGCGCCATGATGCAACAAGCTCTTGATAGGATTGGAGCGTTGACCTATCTGATGCAATCGATGCGTAAACTCAAACATCATCTTATGATCCCAACGACGCAGGCGCTCATATTGATTCAACAAGGTGTCACCACCTAAATCACTGGATTGAGCCAACCCATCTTGTAGCATAGATATTAATACCATCACATCACGCCAAGCTAAATTTAAGCCCTGGCCAGCAATGGGATGCAGTGTCATAGCAGCATTGCCCAAAAGCACCACACGTTGTGCTGTTATTCTTTCAGCACGGCTGGCTGATAGGGGGAACTGTACCCTGTCTTCCAAAGACAGCCATGCACCCAAACGCTTACCAAAGCGCTGATTGACATAACTCATCAAAACTTGATCTGACCAACTGGCGACTTCCTGGCAACGAGACGTAGGCAGCGCCCATACCAGCCCCATATGACGACCTGCTCGTGGCAGAAGAGCCAAAGCACCATCAGACAACATTTTCTCATAAGCCACATGCTGATGGGGTTGCGATACTTGTATTAAGCTTATCAGCGCTTGCTGATCGTAAACATAGTGTTTTGCCTGAATTTTTTGATGTTGTCTAACGGCTGAATCTTTGCCATCGGTAGCTATCAAAAGTTGCGCTGACAAAATTCTGCCATCACTTAGGCTCACCTCAATATTTTGCTCACGATGCTGGATAGACTGAAGCTCTGCTGGACAATAAGCGTCAATTTCTGTGATCGACTGTTGTAACACATGGTGCAAAGCTTGGGCTGGTACCACATAACCTAAAGCCTGGGCTGAGACTTCCGAAGCTTTAAGGTGGCTTACGCCAAAACGTGCTTCATAACTGACAGATACGCTGGCCATAGGGGTGATATGTGATTGAAGGGCGGCCCATAAATCCAAACGTTTCAAAAGCATTTGGCTGCTGGGTGATAAAGTTATGGAACGTGGATCGCGAACGTTCGTCTGATGCTTTTTCTCAATAAATGCAACTTTAAGCGGCAGTGTCTTCAACGCACGAAGCAAAACACGCCCCACAAGGCCTGCGCCCACAACAATCACATCATAGTGCTTCACGTTAAACTCCGCTCATCAGATGTTCCACATCTTGACGCAACTTAGGTGCCTGGTGGCTTAGCACCTCACAACCTGCCTCGCTGACACACACATCATCCTCTATACGCACACCAATCCCATGCCAACGCTCATGAACATCAGTTAAACTTGCAGGGATATAAATCCCAGGCTCAATGGTGAAGGTCATACGAGGTTTTAGGATCTGCCACTGGCCATCCACTTGGTACACCCCTACATCATGCACATCCATCCCCAGCCAATGCCCCGTGCGATGTGGAAAAAATTTGGTATAACTCTTTTGTTCAAGCACATCTTCCAAATTACCATCCAGTAAGCCCAAATCAATCAAACCTTCAGCAATCACTCGTATACTCACCTGATGCATCATTGCCCAGTCTATACCAGGTTTTACAATATCAATGGCGGAAAGTTGTGCTTGCAACACTACGTCATAAATAGCTGCTTGCTCTGATGTGAAACAACCATTAACTGGACTGGTACGCGTGATGTCTGCAGCATAAAATTGGTATTCAGCACCAGCATCCACCAGCACCAAGTCTCCATCTTTCATTTTGTCTCGATTGAGTTGGTAATGGAGCATACAACTGTTAAGGCCACTACCAACAATGCAGTCATAAGCTGGAAATCGACAACCATCAGCATAAAAATCATGCAAAAGAGCTGCTTGCAGTTCATACTCATACATGCCTGGACGTATGTTTTGCATCAACCTGACATGCGCATTAGCAGAAATTTCAGCTGCTTTACGCATCAAAGTCAGCTCCTCTGGGGATTTGATCAATCGCATATGATCAAGCATCACATTCAAATCAGATATCACCGTCGGTACGGAAATTCCTTGCTTAGTTTTTGATCTGGCTTTCTCAAGCCAGGCATGAATTCTGTTACCCCAAGTCTGATAACGATTGGTAGGGTAGTATAGGGTATGTTTATTGTGAAGCCATATTTCAAGATAAGCATCCAGCTCATCAATAGGATAGGCTTGATCAGCACCATACTGGGTTTTAGCACCTTCAAGACCAACCATAGGGCCATCCCATAAGACAGCTTTAGCGTCGTAAGGTTTGCAAAATAACCGATAACTACCGCTGGGATCTCCAGGCAGCAACACAGCAACTGCATCAGGTTCATCAAAACCTGTCAGATACCAGAAATTACTATCTTGACGAAACATATGATCAACATCACCATTTCGCCTTTGTCGCTGTGCCGCTGGCAGAACAGCTATGCTGTTTTCAGGTAATTGATTTAACAGTTGTTGCCGCCTGTTTTGAAACGGTACCATGTCCATGGATGTGCCTCAAGTGTTTATCAATGGATCTGTGACGATGACCCACCTGTCATGCCTTGTGTTTCCATATAAATTAAGATAACTGCCATACGAATGTATTCTGTGATTTCCATCAAAGCGTGCTCTTCAGCTTCATTGTCTTCAAGTTCTTCCAAGTCCATCTCGATCACCTGCTCAAGGTACGTCAAAGCTTCCTGGGCTTCTTCAGAGTACGCAGAGATCATGATACCCATGGTCTCCAGCGTATCACAAAAGCCTTCACACCAATCGGTCAGTGCTGCAGCACGTTCCTCTATGTCAATGGCATCATCAGGTAAAAGCAATTGAAAATCAAAATCATTATTCGAAAGCTGTTCATCACTGACGGCAGACAGGTCACTGAGCAATGTCTGACAAAATTTAAGCCAGTTGTCGCTACCATCTGCATGCAATAGCCGCACGCCCTGGGATAACTGCATTTGCTCAGTCAGCCAAAGCTGACCAGAAAATATTTGATTGGCGCATAAATGCGCGCAAATCATGCCATGAATGTACGATGGTTCGTAGCCATCAGACAGCCCTTGCAAGGTACGGGCTGCGTCATCGTAATTTGGTAGCTGTGCCATTGCTCATCCTTAGTACAGATTAAACAGATTAGAAAACCCAACATTTTTACTATAACATAGAGGTTATATGAGGTTCTATGTTGTCCGAAGAACTCTGTACGCACCCCACTATGACAGTTCGATTAACAGTTGACCCACTGTCATGGAGATACTATAGTAAAAATGTTCTGATTATAATAACTGTTACAACTTGTGAAAGAGAGAAGCGCTATGGAAATGGAAAATGAATTATTGGAATTAGAGCAGGAAACTGAACAACTGATCAATGAATTCCAGCAAATTAAACAACTCAACTCGACCCTGAGAGAATCCAATGCTTCGTTGCTGCAGGAACAAAACAGCTTAAAAGTTAAAACTGACGATGCGGCTACAAAAATCAAAGGGATGATTGCGCGTCTTAAATCTATAGACAACACACATGAGTGAAGTCACCGACACAGCAACAGTCCAAATATTGGACAAGCTGTACCATGTCAAATGCCCTAAATCGCAAGTAGATGCTTTACACGAGGCTGCTGATTTTTTGGATAGCAAAATGCAAGAAATCACCCTTCGCGGTGGGCATTTGACCGATGATCGCATCGCATTGATGGCTGCCTTGAACATCAGCCACGATTTGATCAACCTTAGAAAAACACAGCAAGAAAACCAAAAAACGGCCGGCGAAAGGCTCAAAAACATACAAAAGAAAATAAACCATTCTCTCACTGCCCATCCTCTGCAAATCGAGCTATAATATTCTGACCTGGGTAGACAGCTGAATTTTTGAACCAACACAATACAGACAGGGGTTTAGTCCGTTACCTTTGTGAGCAAGCCTGCCTCGTAGCAGGAAGCCTAATTGGGTACAACCGATCCCCACCTGAGCCAAAACGGTTCAGTGAGGCAGCTGCCTGTCCAGGCTTTAATCGACATGATATGCACCATGCCTACTCAATCACTTCGCCAACACATGCGTCGTTTGCGCAAGCAATACTCAAGTCAAAAGCAGCACCTACATGCCACGCAGGCTTTTAAGCTTATCATCGAGCAAACTACTTGGCTGCAAGCAGCACAACATGTAGCGTGCTATCTCAGCAACGACGGCGAACTGAGCCCCAAACCTTTAATCCAACACCTGTGGCAAAAAAACATCACTTGTTACTTACCAGTCGTCGACCAACATAAAACACTGCGTTTTGCCCCCTACAAGCAGGAAAGCCCAATGAAAAGCAATGTATTTGCAATGCAAGAGCCCAACACGCCCTCTGTAGAAGCGGCGCAAATTGATGTGATGTTCATACCGCTTGTAGCCTTCGATAAAAAAGGCCAGCGTTTGGGGAGAGGGCAAGGCTATTACGATCGTACACTTGCCTTCAAGCAAAACGCTTGGCACAATCCTCCTTATTTGGTAGGGCTTGCCCACAGCTGTCAACAAGTTGAAGAACTGGGCCAAGAGCCTTGGGACATACCTTTGGATGCCGTAGTCACTGAAAAAACTGTTCACTTAATGGAGCATTGCCTATGAGTTACTGGTTGATGAAATCCGAGCCCGACACATTTGGTATTGATGATCTAATGAAGTGCCCTAAAAAAACAGAAGGATGGGATGGGATCAGAAATTATCAGGCACGCAATATGATCCGTGATGACATGGCGCCTGGTGATTTGGCTTTGTTTTATCATTCCAACTGCAAACCACCGGGCATTGTTGGCATTATGCAAATTGTATCGAAGGCTTATCCTGATCAAACAGCCTTTGATCAAAGGAGCCGCTATTATGACGCGAAATCACAGCAAGACAATCCGCGTTGGCTGCAAGTTGATGTGAAATTTAAGCAGAAATTTCCAGAGATGATAACCCTTGAACAACTGCGCCAACAAAAATCTCTGGCTGGCATGCGTATATTACAAAAAGGCAATCGGCTTTCCATCACGCCTGTCACCAGCGCGCAGTGGCAAAATATTCTGAAAATGGCTTGACAGATACCCTGCACTCAAAAAATTGTAACTCTTCAAATAAGTACCATAAAAAAAATTGTTTGGTGATTGTTTTAAATTGAGTTGAAATCTGGATTCTGATCTTTACAAGTCAATGCTGTACCCTGCATTACATTCTACCGATGGTGTTAAGTGAAAGTGAGCATATCCACAGACAAATCTGTCTAATATTAAAGGTTAGAGCTTCTAAATAAACTAAGCTTTGATAGGTTATCATGCACCACAAGAAATTAATGTATGGATCAAATTAAAAATCGCGAAATACGCACTAGACTACACAAAAATGAATCTCTGATTTTTTTGTTTCAGTTAATAACAGTGTGCACATACCATTCATTCAATGTGTTTTAGGTGGGATGTCAAACAACACCATGGACACATCATTGCTCAAATCATCATCTTCAAAAACAGCTTCAGCATCATAATCATGCCCTGGGCGCTCTGGCATAACCCAATGATTGAGCACTTGCTTGATGTTGTCAGGTTGGCTAGTGAGCCCACGCATGGAATACATCACATCAGCCAAAGCATCAAATTCCATGCTCAGTGCACCATACACTTGCGCCGTTGAGTGGTCAGATATATTGGCCAACATCCCATAGGCCACTCGACCCATTTCAATAAAATAATGTGTACCTACCATACGTTTTTCAGCTTGCCCTGGGAACAAACCTGAAATTAAGAGACAACGATCACCGACATTTTTTAAATTCTCTTCACGCACACGACCATTTTGATGAAATGAAGTCAACATATCCATCGCTAAGGGTTGTGATAAAATGTCTGGCTCATTGATGAAGCGCATCAGCAAAAAAACCAAATAGCTTTCAAGCTCTTCATTCAAATAAACTGAAGAAGCTATTTGAGCCTCATTGACCAAAGCATGCCACTGAGCCACATCGGTGGGCATCAAAACCAGCGCTTCTTTTTTATCAGCCATCTGTCATCTCCTAAGTGAGCTCACTTATTTATCGGTCCGTGAGCAAGGTGTCTTGATTCATACGATGCAAGCTCTGTGCCAAACAAACCATGAATCATTTGCTATCAAAGATGAACAGAAATTAGATCCAAACATGCGTTCAACACAAAAGTGCATAACGAGACCGACAGTTTTTCGACACTTTAGAAAATTAGGCTAAATAAAATACATTATATTTAAAAGGAAAGAGCTCTTTCCTTTTAAACCTCCAGCGATTCCCGGCTAACAAAAAAACCCTATAGAATCATAGAGATTCAGGTT
>CAYGTQ010000035.1:0-16819 GCA_964352915.1 uncultured Legionellales bacterium | reverse complement strand
ACTTAAGAGTAATATATCCATAAAAATACCTTATAAATATCAACGATGACTTTTTTTATATAAGAGCGATAAAATCAAGATGCCGGATACTAGTAACATAAAAGGCAACAACCATAGCAAATAAGTTTTTTCATTCACAGGAGTTCTATGCAAAATATAGTCCCCATAGCGCTCTGTTAAATATAATTTGATTTCCTCATTGCTGCGCCCTTCTTCTACCAAATTAAAAACGACTTCTTTGATATCCATAGCCACGCGAGCATAAGATTCACTTAAACTTTGCCCCTGACACACCACACATCGAAGTTGTGATACCAGTAAATTAAATTGCTCTTGCTTTGGTGTGCTCGACAGGGGAAATCTCTGGCCAGATAAGACATTAAATGTGATAAACATAGCAATTATGAATACCAAGCCATGTGCTTTTGAATTAAACATTATTTAAGATACTCTTTAATGACAGGTGAAATTTCCTTATCAAAAATTTTCCTATTAATCTTGCCGCTGAATTTATATCTAATAATACCCTTGGCATCAATGATTAATAATTCTGGCGTACCCATAACCCCAAGATGCACACTTATATCTCCATGAATGTCAGCTACGTTTTTATGATAAATTTGACCGTGAATGGCGTTAAAAATTTTTAATTCGTCCATCTGACAACGATAACCTATGCCATAAACATTCACATCAAAAAGTTTCTTAACAGCATTTAACCAGACATGATTATCTTTACAGGAATCGCACCAAGAAGCCCAAATATGGAGAAGCGACACTTTTTTTAAAAAATCATTTTGGCTTAATTCTATGATGCTCCCATCAGTAATTTGAAAACTTGGAAGTGCTTGATTTATTAAAGGATAAAAATCTTCTTCTTTATTGTTTTTACAATATAGAGCATAACTCAAGGCAATACCTAAAAGAATACATATTGAGACAATCAAAAAAAGTAATTTGTAACGTTTATCTGTTAGCATTTTTCTTACGGTATTGCCTATCAAAAACAGCTAGCATCGCTCCTATGAAAATGATGATACCGCCCAACCAAATCCACCTTACAAACGGTTTATATTGTATTTTAACTGCCCATTGATCGTTGTCCAGCTCTTCACCCAGTGAAATATACAAGTCGCGAAATAAGTTAGAATCAATACCAGCATCTGTCATTAAAGTCTTAGAAATCGTGTAATAGCGTTTTTCTCCATCGATGATACCCATCATTTTACCGTGTTGATAAACCTGAAATCGAACAATAAATGCCAGATAGTTTTTTTCAGGCTTTTGCAGCACATCG
Organism: uncultured Legionellales bacterium; assembly: GCA_964352915.1. Classification (GTDB taxonomy): domain Bacteria; phylum Pseudomonadota; class Gammaproteobacteria; order PIVX01; family PIVX01; genus CAYGTQ01. Next base: position 15,522 of record CAYGTQ010000035.1, on the reverse strand, counting down.
GTATACTTAAATTCATAATTTCCGAGCTTTGCGCTATCTCCTTTTGAAAGGACAAAATCATTTTCTTCACTCAAATAGCTGGTCAAAGAAATACCCAAGATCATCACAGCCACGCCTAGGTGAGCAACAATCATGCCCAGGCGAGATAGAGATTTTTTCAGCACATCATACTCTTTGAAGCCCTGGTGCAAAGTGACGGCAAAAACCCAGACGCCAACGAACAATCCCAGAATAAACCAAACAGTTTGAACTTGTGTCCGATACACAATAAAAACCACGATCAGTACAGAAGTCAACATTGGGGACGTCATTTTCCGAAGCAGCTCATATCCAGTCATTTTTTTCCAATTTACAAAAGGTGCAATGCCCATAATAAAAAATAAAGGCAATGCTATTGGTGTTAATACGGTATTGTAGTATGGAGGCCCTACCGAAATTTTATATTGATAAATCATCTCGGCAATCAAAGGGAAAAACGTACCTAATAAAATACACCCAAGGATAACGCAGAGTACCATATTGTTTAATAAAAGCGTGTATTCTCTGGATAACAAACTTAAGGCATCCATCGAGCTTTGAGAGCGTGACTTAAGAATAAACAGTGACAATGCAAAAACCGTCAGCAATAAGATAAAGATCAGAATATAAATCCCTCTGGTTGGATCGTTAGCAAAGGCATGCACTGAGGTAATCAAGCCAGAACGAGTTAAAAAAGTGCCTACCAGAGTCATTAGAAATGCTATTATCGCCAGCAAGATGCTCCATAATGAAAAAATTTTTCGTTTATCTGAAAGAAGAAGAGAGTGAATTAATGCTGTTGCGGCCAACCATGGGAATAGTGAAGAATTCTCTACAGGATCCCAAAACCACCATCCACCCCAACCAAGCTCTCTATAGGCCCACCAACTACCCAAAATAATGCCGAGTGTTAAAAATCCCCATGTGATTAAAACCCAAGGCCTCAACCATTTTGCCCACTGACATCTATAATTTCCACGATGTAGTACCGCCATCACGACAGCAAAAGGTACAGCAAATCCTACATACCCCATATATAGAATGGGAGGATGAATAGTTAAACCCTGATCTTGAAGCAATGGATTGAGCTCTAAACCTTCAAAAGGCACGTGAGGCATGAGCCTTTGAAAAGGATTAGATACAAACACAACAAAAGACAGCAAGCCCATAATAACCAAAGTTAGCATGGTTAATGAATTAGCACGCAGCCTAAGTGGCATTGACTTGGGAAATAAAGCCAACACTATAGTCCAAGCAGATAGCATGGCTAGCCATAACAGCATAGAGCCCTCATGCCCTCCCCATACTGCGGCTACTCGATAATGAAAAGGCATTAATGTGCTGGAATGCAACGTTACGTAGTAAACTGAAAAATCATTGATACAGAAACAAAATGTCAAAATAGCATAACTGCCTATGATAAAGAGGGCATAGCCTATGCTCAATGATTTGCTAAGCAACAAATAATCTCTGTCACGCGCAAAGCACGATAGCATCATTAAAAGAGTTCCCATAGCTAAGGCAAGCATAAGGGAAAAATTACCTACCTCAGCGATCATTTTTTTCCGGGTTATCTTTTATTATTTTCTGAAATTGTTGCTTGACTGCGTCAGAAACTTCTGGTGGCATATAATTCTCATCGTGACGCGCTAAAAGCTGAGTCGCATGAAAAGTATGTTCGCGATCAGCTTTCCCCATAACTACTACGCCCTGTCCTTCTCGAAACAAATCAGGAAGCAAGCCACGATACTTGACTGTTATGCTGCGAGCAGTATCCGTTAGAGCGAACTCTATATCCAGGCCATTTCGTTTGATTGAATGGTTTACCACCAGGCCACCAACTCGAATAATTGTATCTTGCGGTGCCAGTCCTTCTTGCACCTGGGTTGGCGTATAAAATAGATTAATATTGCTTCTAAGTGCATACAAAACCAACGCCACCACAATAAAAAGGCTCAATACTGAAGTGACGAGCCAATATGCTCTTCTCTTATGGATATCATTCATATGATTGAACATATTGCACCACTTTTTTTTGACGTTTATAACCTGTCCAGCAAGCCAGAATAACATACAAAGCCATGCTACCGAGTGTGATGGCATAGGCAGAAAAAACGAATAACTTATACTTATCCATTAAAGCCTCTTGGCAATTGAAAATGTTTTCGGACCCAGCTCGCTCGCTTTTCTTGCTGTAACAATAAAAAGCGCGACTTGACCAGCAAAACCGTCACATAGAATCCAATAAAAGCGATCCAGACCATTGCTAGAGGATAAAGCATAGTTGTGGCTATTTTTGGCTTATCAATTAAAGAAATTGAGTATCCTTGATGCAGCGTTGTCCACCACTCAACAGAAAAATGCACAATAGGGATGTCAACCAAACCAATCAGCACCCATGCAGCAACCATACGCAGCTGGTTATCTTGGGCTTTTATATTGGATTGAAGCAGAATAGTTGCCAGATAAATAAAGAACAAAACCAATTCAGAAGTCAATCGAGCATCCCAAATCCACCAAGTACCCCACATAGGTTTGCCCCATATAGCGCCTGTAACCAAAGTAATACCTGTAAATAGAGCACCGATCGAGGCACTTTCTCGCATGAGAACCCCAGCTACCTTAATGCGCCAGATAAGAAAGATAGCCGCAAAAAATGCCATAAAGCTATAGACAAATAAAGATAAAATAGCAGCAGGCACATGAAGATACATAATACGATAAGCATCTCCTTGCTGATAATCAGGAGGGGTCGCAAACAAACCGCAGCCAATACCTGTGCCCAACACTAAAATGGTGAATAATCCGACCCATGGGATCATACGTCCCGAAAACTTATAAAAGCGCTCCGGAGACAGTAAAAAATGTATTTGCTTCATATTGATACTTATCATGGGTATACCATTATAGGAAGTACAGGCCCTTTGCACAATTTGATTTCTGAAAAATTCTAATACTCATCTGAGCGCATCACTTTAGCTATTATACTTGGAACAAATGTCATCACCAACAGCGCATAGGCTGCCAACAGAGCTATATAAGGTAAAAACAGGCTACTTTGTCGATAGCTGGTGATGCTGGCAACACCAAGCAATACAACAGGTAAAAACAGTGGTAGTACCAAAACAGGGTATATCAAAGGTGCTTGTACCAGCACCACAGTTACTGCACGCACCAATGCTCCGACAAAGGTCCAAGCCATAATACCACAACATAAACCCAGCATTAAAAGAATAATTTCCATCCCATTAAGCATAAAAATAACGCCAAAAAAAGCAGAAGAAGCACATATTGGCACAATTAAAACCGAATAATACCCCAGTAACGTAGCTAAAATAACCAGAGGGAGAGGTGCTTTAATTTGTGCTAAAGTATCCAGGTGGCCGGATACATAAGCATCTACCCAAATTCGCTCACAGACCAAAGTTGCTGCAAACAAAGCAGACACCCATAATAAAGCAGGAGCTATGCTATTTAAAAGTGACGCATCAATACCAAAAATAAGATAAAAAATTACATTGATCATTAAGAAGCAAACAACACCAGGTATTATTTCATCAAATCGACCAATTCTAAGTCGTAAAGTTTTAAAAAAAACCGTTTTAAAAAGAACCCACATTACAGTACTCTGTTGTTAGCTGTGAATTTACCTAAATCAAATTGTTTCCAATTTGGCTGGCTATCCGCTTTGCTTAGCCTCTGGTGAGTCGTTAGAACCACATTTCCCCCACGCTCTGTATAGTCTGAGATAAGATGAAATAACAATGAAATTGTTTTATGATCCAGTCCAACCCAAGGCTCGTCTAAAATCCAAGCGCTCGCAGCTTGTAGCGATAAACGGCAAAGCCCCAGACGTTTTTGCTGGCCGAAAGACAACGACTCTACCCGCTGATCACTATGTGCCTCAAGCCCCCACTTTTTAAGCAAGCACTTAACAGCCACAAGAGACATATTGTGTTTCTGAAAAAGTGCACACAAATATTGAATGCTCTGACTGACATTCAATCCAGGCAATAATCCGTGTTGGTGTCCTATGTACAACACAGCTTGCCTGCGCTCATCAGAGTTTAAAACCTGACAATCATTTGCATCAATCCATTGAATATCGCCTTCCAGTGATCGGTTTAAACCAGCAAGCATACGAAGTAATGTGGTTTTGCCACTACCATTGGGGCCAATAATTTGCAAAACTTCTCCCGGTTGTGCCTTAAGAGACACATGACAAAATAAGTCATGCTCAGCAAATCCATGGGTTATATTTGATGCAACTATCTGAATTTTCTTCATAGGATGACTCGCACTGGGTTCTCACAACCCATTAGCCAAAAACGCATTTTACAAAATCCGGCCACACATGCCAGGGTTTCGTTTCATCATAGCTCCATGTATAATCTGTAGTCAATCAAACAATCATATGAGGCTCACATGGAATTGCTCGCTGAATTTGGTATTTTTTTGCTCAAAACAATTACTTTGGTGCTAGGCATTCTATTCACCATTGCAGGCCTTATTGCCCTATCACAAAGAAGCAAAGGCAAAGATAAAGGTAAATTATCAGTCTCTACAATCAACCAGCGCCTTCGTGAGTTAAGACAAGAGATAGAATCTATCGCTTTATCTAAAAAAGAGTATCGCCAATTAATGAAAGCGCAAAAGAAACAGGAAAAATCTGCTGATCGTGAAAATCTTAAAAAAGTATTTGTTCTTCAGTTTAAAGGAGATATAAGAGCCTCGGCTGTTGAAAATCTTCGCCATGAAATTACGGCCATACTTAGCGTAGCTAAACCCGATGATGAAATTGTGCTTTGCCTGGAAAGTCCGGGAGGCATGGTGCCTAATTACGGACTAGCTGCTTCTCAACTGATGCGCATCAAAGAGAAAAAAATCCCTCTAACTGTTTGCATCGATAAAATGGCCGCCAGTGGTGGTTATATGATGGCCTGCGTTGCAGATCAAATACTCGCTGCACCTTTTGCTATCATTGGCTCTATTGGCGTTGTGGCTCAGTTGCCTAATTTCAATAAGCTACTTAAAAAAAATAACATCGACTTAGAAATACACACCGCCGGTGAGCACAAACGTACACTTACCTTGTTCGGTGAAAACACCAATGAAGCCAGAAAAAAATTTAAATCTGAACTTGAAGAAGTCCATGCTGCCTTTAAAAAATTTATCACTGACAATAGAAACTTTATTGATATTGAAAAAGTAGCTACTGGCGAACATTGGCTGGCATCGGATGCTCATCCCTTAAATCTGGTTGATAAAATCATTACCAGCGATGACTACCTGAGCTCTTTAGTCGATAAAGCCACTCTACTTGATGTGCAATACGAACAAAAAAAATCTTTCAGTGACAAGCTCACCAGCAAAGCAAGCATCGTCATGCAATACTTTGGCATTGAGCCTTTTTCGATTTTGTGAAACACTAACTGAGAATCATGGCTAAAGTAATTGTTGGTTTATCCGGCGGCGTGGACTCTGCAGTAACAGCTTACTTAATGCTGCAACAACAGCACGAAGTGCATGCTGTGTTCATGCAGAACTGGGACGATGGAAATGATACTTTCTGCTCAGCAGCAAAAGACTACAGCATGGCTCAGCAAGTTAGTGCAAAACTAGACATCCCTTTAACTTACGTTAATTTCAGCAAAGAATATTATGAAAAAGTTTTTCAGCATTGCTTAGATGCTTTTAAAAATGGCCTCACACCTAACCCAGATATTTTATGTAATCAGGAAATAAAATTTAAAATTTTTCTAAACCATGCCATAAGTTTGGGTGCTGACTATATAGCAACAGGACATTATGCAAAAATTGATAGAGATCACCATGGTTACCAATTAAAGAAAGCTTGTGAGCGCTCTAAGGATCAGAGTTACTTCTTATACACATTAACACAAGATGCTTTAAGCAAGAGCTTATTTCCTTTAGGCGATTATGCAAGCAAAGAAAAAATTCGAGAAATTGCAAAAAACATTGGATTGCCTAATTATGATAGGAAAGACAGCACAGGCATTTGTTTTATTGGTGAGCGACCATTTAAAAATTTTCTAAGTGATTTTCTGCGCCCAAAACCAGGTCACATGGTAGATGAGCATGGCCATATTATTGGCCAGCATGATGGCCTAATGTTTTACACCATTGGACAAAGAAATGGTTTAGGTCTAGGAGGCATTGCAGGGTATAAAGAAAGCCCATGGTATGTTTTAGAAAAAGATATTAAAACAAATCAACTCATCCTTGGGCAAGACAACCAGCACCCAAAACTATTCTCTTCAGAGCTGATTTGTACAAATATCCATTGGAGCCATCACGCGCCAAAACTTCCTTATAAATGTTTCGCTAAAACGCGCTACCGCCAGCAAGATTGCGTTTGCAAGGTAGAAACCTTTTCTGAAACTGAATTTAAAGTTATCTTTGAAGAAAAACAACGTGCCATCACCCCTGGTCAATCGATCGTATTCTATTTAAATGAACAATGCTTGGGTGGCGCTATCATCACAAAGTCTATAGATTAAAAACCACGCTATATTTAATTGCTCTCACGCTAAAATCAGCACTTTGCCCCCTCAAGCAAATATTAGAACAGACAACATGTCATATTCGTGCCAATGTATATAAAATAGAAATCCAATACCCACTTTTAATTTAAAAATTAGAAGCCTATTTAAAATATTAAAACGAGAAATATATACAGACAACTGAATATTTTCTCCATATCAAAAACAACCAAAACTCATAATGAAATTTATGACTCATTTATTAACTACTCTTACGGTCTGATAAATCTGATGTTGTTTTGGTATTTAAAAATTTTTGTGATATGCAAGCTATTTTATAATTCCACCCAAACCTAGCTCTTGATTTTCAAATGAGAAGCAATCAAATCATAGTTAATTCATGAAAAACAACTATGACTTTATATAATCTACGCCTTTAGGAGTTTTAAATGTAAAAAAATTAGGATTGATTGCCTGGTTTCTTTTAATGTTATTGAGCTTTATAATAGCGATATGGTCAAGTTGATCCAGTAAAGTTAATTGCACTAATCGATTCCCATTAAAATGAAGAAGCATTTTTTTAATATCAGAAGCACTCGTATTTTTTAGTGTTAATTCAAATATAGAAATTGTATTTTCATTTTTTTTAATAATAGCGTATTTTTTAGCGAGGCTATCAAAATTCTGCAGTATGTTCAGTAAAGAATATCCTCCCTCACCTGGATAATAATCCTGCTCCATTACTTGCATCAAATCCACATCATAAATCCACATTTTTCTCTTTGAAATAATTATATTACGGTGATCAGGCTCTAAAGTTTGCCAGCGTAATTGGTTAGGCCTCAAATATGCCATGGTACCTTTTTGCTCGCCGATAAGTGCGCCATGATTGTCATAGCTGGTTTGATGATAATTGGCCTGATAAGTTTTGATGTCTGATAAAAGAAATTTTAAGCTATTTGCAGAAACCATATTGGTAAACAATAAAAGTACTAAATATGTCAATGATAAAAGATATATCCTTATCATTGATTGCCGACCAAAACTTCACGATTTCCATTACCTTCCATCGAGCTCACAATCCCTTTCCTTTCCATTTCTTCAACTATTCTTGCCGCCCGGTTATAACCTATTTTATATTTTCTCTGAAGCCCTGACACAGATGCTCGCTTTGATGTGATCACATAATTGACTGCTGAGTCGTAGAGAGGGTCAGTGTCTTCAACTGATGACGATTCATTTTCATCCAGCTTTGCACTTTCTTCTGAATAGTCCAAAACATCGTAAGCATAAGAAACTTCACCTTGGCTTTTACAAAATCCAACCACATCATGCACTTCACTGTCGGCAACAAAGGCACCATGAATGCGCGTAGGAGCACCAGAGCCAGGCGGCAAATACAACATATCACCATGCCCGAGCAATTGCTCGGCTCCCTGCTGGTCAAGAATGGTTCTAGAGTCAATTTTGGAAGATACCTGAAATGCAATTCGAGTAGGTATGTTCGATTTAATAAGACCTGTGATCACATCCACCGACGGTCTTTGTGTCGCTAAAATCATATGAATGCCTGATGCCCGTGCCTTTTGGGCAATACGAGCAATTAATTGTTCTACTTTCTTACCAACCACCATAATCATATCTGCAAATTCATCAATCACAATAACAATATAAGGCAATGGTGATAAATGAACAGGCTTACCTTCAACTTCAGATGCAACAGGATCTTCAATAGGCTTACCTTGCGCTATAGCGGCAGATACCTTTTTATTAAATCCTATTAAATTTCTTACACCTTGACCAGCCATCAAACGATAGCGTCGCTCCATTTCGCGTACACACCAACGTAATGCATTGGCTGCTTCATTCATATCAGTGACCACAGGTGCCAATAAATGAGGAATATCAGCATAAATCGATAACTCCAACATTTTAGGATCAACCATGAGCATTCGAACATCATGATGAGATGATTTATAGAGAATACTTAAAAGCATGGCATTTAAACCCACCGACTTACCAGCACCCGTGGTACCTGCAACCAAAAGATGTGGCATTTTAGCCAAGTCAACAATGACAGGATGGCCGGCAATATCATGACCCAGCGCCAAGCTTAATGGGGATTGTGCTTCCTGGTAAGGCTTTGTCGACAGTACTTCACTCAAGCGAACCGTCCGTCTCTCAGCGTTAGGCAGCTCTAAACCAACCACTGTTTTTCCAGGAATGATCTCAACTATTCTCACACTGGTTACTGACAGAGAACGCGCCAAATCTTTGGCAAGTGATGTCATGCGACTGGCCTTGATGCCAGGTGCCAGTTGGATCTCAAAGCGTGTAATCACAGGCCCGGGGTGCACAGCTGTTACTTGAGCTTGAATACCAAAATCCAACAATCGTTGCTCTACCTCGGCTGATTTACTTTCAAGTTCCTGTTTTGACAAGCTGTTGCCTTGTATTTTTTCTGGCTCATCTAAAAGCGCAATGGATGGGATTGAAGATACCGCAGGTCGAGCTCTTATGTGTTTTTCTACCACCTGTGGTTTGGCATCACGTGATGTTGTGTCTGGCATCACCACCCGAACATCGGGCGCTCTAGGAGAAATCTTCGGTGCCGCAACAGCTTTAACATAAACCCTTTCTTTAGCAGAGTTCTCAATTTTCGATATATCAAACATTTGCCTGATATGAAGACTCATTAGTCTCATTGATGAAGCAAGCCACGCCCCCATTGTTCGCAGCGCTTGACTCCATGAAAAACCAGTTAATAAAGTGATGCTCATCAGAAAAACAGCATTTAGAATCAACAAACTACCCGTAGAATTAAACACTTGAAGTAAATTTTTGCTGAAAAAATCGCCCACCAGGCCGCCTGCTGAAAAAGTCAGATAATCTATCACAATAAGCATGCTTACCAACCCTGAGCTTGAAAGCAGCAAACCAACAAATCCTACCCAACGCGTAAAAAATAATTGGATGTTAAAATCTTGCTTATGCTCAGTCTGCCTGATCCATTGCCAACTGACGGCAATAAGGGACAGAGGCAATAGGTAAGCAAGAATACCCAGCCAATACAAAAGGCAATCTGATAACCAGGCTCCCATGTACCCACCTGCATTATGTATGGTGCTGGCGTAGCCTGTATGCGACCAGCCTCCATCTGCATGGTTATAGGTCATAAGAGCTATTATGACAAAAATTGACAAAGCCATACCCGCCAACAAACCCGCTTCTTTCAAACGTTCCGCCAGCATAGGACTCGATGCTGATTTTTCGTTATTTCTCTTTCTTGCCTGTTTTTGCATAATCACATATGCTACTAGTAGATATAAGTGTAAGCATTATAACATTTTTTTCGAGGTGACCGAAATGTCCACAGTTCAAAAAAACCAATTAATTATTCTCGGTTCAGGCCCTGCTGGTTATACAGCGGCCATTTATGCAGCCAGAGCTAATTTATCTCCTGTCGTCATCGAAGGCTCTGTACCTGGCGGACAATTAACGACCACTACAGATGTAGAAAATTGGCCCGGCGATGCACATGATCTAACCGGCCCTGCACTTATGGCTAGAATGAAAACACATGCAGCACGCTTTGGAACCATTACCGTTAAAGACCACATTAAAAAGGTCAATTTCAAGTCAGCTCCAATTGAATTGTATGGCGATGACACAGTCTATCACTGCGACACCTTGATTATTGCTACAGGAGCATCTGCACAATATTTAGGTCTACCCTCAGAACAAGCTTTTCTAGGGAAAGGTGTTTCTGCCTGCGCCACCTGCGATGGTTTTTTTTATCGTAATCAAAAAGTGGCCGTAGTGGGTGGTGGCAATACTGCCGTTGAAGAAGCTTTATATTTATCCAACATTGCAAGTCATGTCACCCTTATCCATCGACGCGACACTCTTCGTGCAGAGAAATACATTCAAAATCAATTATTTGAGAAAGAAAAATCAGGTAAAATATCAATTAAATGGAACTTTACCTTAGATGAAGTTCTGGGCAACTCTAGTGGCGTCACAAATATCAAAATTATGGGTACGAAAGATACAAGCCATGAAATCCTAGACGTCACAGGTGTTTTTATTGCCATAGGCCATATCCCTAATACCAGCTTATTCCAGGGGCAACTTAAAATGCACAATAATGGATATATCGCTGTACATTCAGGTACTGCTGGCAACGCAACTGCAACCAGCGTGCCGGGCGTATTTGCTGCCGGTGACGTTTCGGACAGCATTTATAGGCAAGCTGTTACTTCTGCTTCAACTGGATGTATGGCGGCGCTTGACGCGGAGAAATATTTATCAAAGCTTGGTTAGTTCCTGATAAAAATTGTTACTTTTTTAAGTGTTTTCGTATATAATACTCTTTTTTTGATAGGTATGAGCTAAATTTATTAAAAATTGATGATTTTACTTTTCTAACTTTAAAGAGATGATTTCCACATGGCAAAAGAAGAACATATTGAATTAGCTGGAACAGTTGTTGAGACGCTGCCTAACACCATGTTCCGTGTTGAGCTTGAAAATGGCCATATAATTACGGCCCACATTTCAGGCAAAATGAGAAAGAATTATATTCGTATTCTCACTGGGGATACTGTTAAAGTTGAACTAACCCCTTATGACCTAAGTAAAGGTCGTATTACCTACCGTGACAAAGGTGGATCGCAGCGCTAAACGTTGCCATGAAATATAATTTCATCACCTTTGGCACTTAGAACAATATCGCCGCCATTCTTTAGCTTGCCAAAAAGTATGTGCTCCGCTAAGGGTTGTTTAATTTTTTCTTGGATAAGCCGTCGCATGGGACGTGCACCTAAATCTGGATCATAGCCATTGACTGCTAGCCAACTGCGTGCTGAATCTTCTATGACCAAATTAATACCCTTATCTACCAGCATATGTTCCAACTCTATAATGAACTTATCAACAACTTGAGTTACAACATCACGATCCAAACTTGCAAAGTGCACAATAGCATCTAAGCGATTACGAAATTCTGGCGTAAACAAACGGTTAATCGCTGAATCTCTATCCGGCTGGCTATCTTGTTTGGTAAAGCCCATTGTCTTTTTATTTAATTCGCTTGCACCTACATTTGTGGTCAATATTAAGATAACATTCCGAAAATCTATTTTTCTACCTGATGTATCAGTTAAAACACCGTAATCCATAATTTGCAGCAAAATATTGTAGATATCAGGGTGTGCCTTCTCGATTTCGTCCAGAAGCAACACAGTATAAGGCTTCTTATTAATTGCTTCAGTCAAAATACCACCTTCATCGTGCCCAACATACCCCGGAGGAGCACCTATCAATCGAGAAACTGAATGTTTTTCCATATACTCTGACATGTCAAATCTCATAAATTCAACATCTAAATTTCGAGCAAGCTCTTGAGTTAGTTCAGTTTTACCAACTCCTGTAGGTCCTGCAAATAAGAATGAGCCTATAGGTTTTTGGGATTCTCTAAGTCCTGCTCGTGACAATTTGATAGCTGATGCTAAAACGCCAATGGCTACATCTTGACCATAAATATGATCCTTCAAGCTTTTCTCCAGATTTTTTAATTTATCTTTTTCAGACTGAGATACTTTAGAAGCAGGTATATTAGTCATTTCAGCAACGACAGTTTCTACATCCTTGGGAGTAATACTTTTTTTACGCTTACTCTCAGAAGACATTTTATAAAAAGAACCTGTTTCATCTATAATGTCAATAGCTTTATCTGGTAAGAAACGATCATGCATATATCTCATTGATAAATTAACTGCAGTTTCTAAAGAAGCGTCACTGAACTTAACGTTATGATGTTTTTCAAATTTTGATTTTAACCCTTTTAAAATCTTTATAGTTTCATCAATGCTTGGCTCTTTAACGTCTATTTTCTGGAAACGCCTTGCTAAGGCACTGTCCTTCTCAAAAATAGTACGATATTCTTGATAAGTGGTTGCCCCAATACATTTCAATTCACCACTGGATAATAATGGCTTGATTAAGTTAGAAGCATCCATCACACCGCCTGATGCAGCGCCTGCGCCAATGATGGTATGAATTTCGTCAATAAATAGAACTGCTTTCTTTTCTGAACTTAAATGTGCCAAAACAGATTTCAATCTCTTTTCAAAGTCACCTCGATATTTAGTACCAGCAAGAAGCGCACCTAAATCCAAAGCATACACCACGCTGTTTTCTAGCACAGCAGGCACTTCACCATCAACAATTGCTTTAGCCAAACCTTCTGCTATCGCAGTTTTTCCTACACCAGCTTCACCCACCAACAGTGGATTGTTTTTTCTTCTTCTACAAAGTATTTGGGCCACTCTTTGCAGTTCTTTATCTCTTCCTATAACAGGATCTATTTTATTGCTGAGTGCTTTTTGATTAAGGTTAATACAATAGCTTTCTAGAGGATCATCTTGAGCCTCAACCGATGCCTGTGACTCTTCAATAGATAATCCAAATGGATCGTGGCGATTATTATCTATTTTAATCTCGGGCGTTGATGACTGAGAAATTAAATTCAAAACCTCTATGCGTGTTACATTTTCTTTTCTTAAATAGTATACAGCTTGGCTGTCTTGCTCATTGAAAACAGCAGCCAATATATTGGCGCCTGATACTTCTGAACGTCCTGATGATTGCACATTGAAAACAGCTCTTTGCAATACTCTTTGGAAAGCTAATGTAGGCTCGATTTCTTTCTCAAGTTGATTGTCTGAAATAACAGGCATAGTTTCTTCAAGAAAATTATACAAATTCACACGCAAAGCCTCTATGTCTGCGGAACAAGCATGCAGTATCGTTACAGCAGCAGTATTATCCAATAATGCTAGCAAAAGATGCTCTACTGTCATAAACTCATGACGTTTTGCTTTAGCATTCCGAAATGCTAAATTCAAAGTAGCTTCAAGCTCTTTATTTAACATCAGCTCTTCTCCAGGTATTTATTCTACAAATTAATCTTTGCGCTTACTGATGTAGTCGTCGCTCTAGAGGAATACTTTAAAAAGACACAAATATCATTCAGATCAATGCATAAGTATGCTCATACAGCATGACATAACCATTACAAATGCATTGGAAAGATACAATTCAAACTAAATATTTCATTTGAAAATTAAAGTGGAAATTATCACATAAAAAATGTGGCTAATAATAACTCAAAAATACCCTATTCAAGACCAAATCATAAAGTTTTTCTATATAAATTCATGGGGTCTTTGAATGGGAATTGCCTATAAAATAGACACTAAAAAAACATAAAAAAAGGGCACTTAATCTGATAAGTGCCCTCTCATTATTAAAGTTAAATATTTTTTATTAAGTTACATATTTTTAATCAACAAATCACCAAACTGAGAACAATTGACCGTTGTTGCTTCAGGCATTAATCTTGATAAATCATAAGTAACCTTTTTTGACAAAATTGCTTTCTCCATACCCTTAATGATTAAATCAGCAGACTCAACCCAACCCAAGTGGCGAAGCATCATTTCGGCAGATAAAATAATAGAGCCTGGGTTGACCTTATTTTGACCGGCATATTTGGGTGCCGTCCCATGCGTTGCTTCAAACACAGCAGCTTCATCACCAATATTAGCACCAGGTGCGATACCAATCCCCCCTACTTGAGCAGCCAATGCATCTGAAATGTAATCACCATTTAAATTAAGCGTTGCAATCACGCTATAATCTTCGGGCCTTAAAAGTATTTGTTGCAAAAATGCATCTGCAATCACATCTTTAATCACTATAGTCTTACCTGTATCGGGATGTGCAAAAGAGCACCAAGGACCACCATCAATCAATTCCGCTCCAAATTCCCGACGAGCTACTTCGTAGCCCCATTCTTTAAAAGCACCTTCGGTAAATTTCATGATATTACCCTTGTGCACCAATGTAAGTGAATCTCTATGATTATCAATGGTGTACTGAATGGCCGCTTTAACAAGACGTTCTGTGGCTTGCTTTGATACAGGTTTAACGCCTATACCACAATTATCTGCAAAACGAATGTTCTTAACTTGCATGGTGTTCTGTAGAAATTCAATCACTTGGCTAGCTTCACTTGAACCTGGCTCCCACTCAATGCCTGCATAAATATCTTCAGAGTTTTCTCTAAAAATCACCATATCAGTTTTTTCCGGCTCTTTAACAGGACTTGGCGTACCGTTGAAATAACGAACTGGCCGTAAACAGATGTACAGATCAAGTTTTTGCCGAATAGCAACATTCAATGATCGGATCCCACCACCCACAGGTGTCGTCAGTGGGCCTTTAATGGCCACTTTACACTGCTTGATAATATTTAAAGTTTCTTCCGGCAACCAATCGTCATTTTTTTTATGTGCTTTCTCGCCTGCATAAACTTCTTTCCATTCGATAGCGCGCTCACCACCATAAGCCTTTTGAACAGCTGCGTTGACCACAGAAATCATAACTGGAGAAACATCAACCCCTATGCCATCTCCTTCAATATAGGGAATGATAGGCTGATTAGGTACCTTTAACCTTCCAGCCTCTGTTTTTTCTATATAACTTGCCGACATAACACTCTCCTGTTCAAGCCTGTTGAATACCATCGTTTGATTATAGAGAAGCCAGAGAGCTCTGGTAAAGTGATTCCGCTTAGCTCACCAATAAACAGAAAAAAATTAACCGTAAAAAACATATAAAATACAAAATGAACAATAAAAGTGTTGTTGGATTACATTTAAGGTGAAGTTCCCCTTTTGAATCTTCCTGAATGTTAAAACGACTGAATACTCAACATTCCCGGTAGCAACATGGCTTGTGCATGTCTTCAAAGCATTTTCATTGGATATGCGAAGAATACGAACTAAATTCAGCAAGAAATGAACCGATATAGTTAATTGAATATGAGTGGTTCTATAATAAATACTGCCACATAATAAGCCAGCAAAAGACACTAATAGGACAGCGATTCCCGGCTAACAAAAAAACCCTATAGAATCATAGAGATTCAGGTTAG
>CAYGTQ010000034.1:0-17010 GCA_964352915.1 uncultured Legionellales bacterium | reverse complement strand
AATAATCATGTCTGATAAATAGCAACTGTCAGATTAAGTTTGAGCTAATACATTTGAATGCACTGCATCTTCTCCAGCCTTCAGCTGTAGTTAGAGCAATGCACCCCTTAACTCAAATTGATGCAAGCCTTCAGGCTCAAGCCCTAACATTATCAAACGTACCCAACAACACGGGCTAAAGCTTGGCTATTGGATGTTGTGTTGTTTTGATTGTTACCGACTTTAGGTGTCTTGCGAGCGGTTATCAGCTTTTTAGCATTGGCAGCTGTATTGTTTATTTTTAACTTAGATGCTCTTATTTTGTTCGATCTTATGGCTTTTATTTTTCTGCTCCACTCTTTTTCTAAATTGATCAAAAGTTTTTCTCTTTGAGTTTGCTTTAAAATAGCGGCTTGGGTGATTTGCAAGGTTGTATTTAAATCAACCAATTCTTTTTGAGCAGTGCGCAATGCAGAAGCTCGCTGTGTTTGTTGCTTCTTAGCCTGGCTCAATCGAGTTTTTAATGCAGCGCTGGGGGTTTTCTTTTGCTTGGCAGTCAACGCTTTGATGTTGCGTTCTGACGCAACAGCTTGCTTTTTAAGTTGCGCTTCTTGGGCTTTTAGTTTCTTTTGCTCATTGAGCTGTGATGTTCTAATTTGCTTAACAGCAGTTTGTGATGCTTGATTCAATTGCACATAAGCCTTGTCGATTTGTGTCAGCGATAAAGTTTTGGTAGCTTTCCGCTTTGCTGTTGATTTTGTTTGTGTAGCCATAAGTCATGTCTCCTTAAGAGCTGTTTGAATTTATGCTATTGAGTGTAAAACCATTCAGCCATTTTGCAATGCGACAACAATCTGCTTCAGTCATGCGGCATAAGCTTGTTTTGCTGCCTGTCTTAAACAAATACCTTCTGAATCAATCAAGGTATAAGCGCCTATCTTAGGCTTAACGAAATAACAAAAGCTAAAATTTCAATGGATTACCGAGCTGCTGTATATTAAAAGGCATCTTCCCAACTAGAGACATAAAATCTGACAATCATCAGCCCCGCCCTGAAAGATGCAAGCAAACCTCCTGATCTCTTGCTAACTCAAAGTCGCATATCACACAATAGCAAACGACAAAATCTGCATGTATTAGCCTGTACCATCAGGTGACCTTTAGTAGTTAGCTAAGCTTAAACAACCCTTTAGTTTAAAAAAAGCACATGTTCCACGTGGGACATAGCCCTTCCAACAGATAGTGCATATTTCCAGGATGTTAAATGGATTCACCGCGATTGCAATTTAAAAAATTGTAAATTTACAATTTATTATGCTCATGTTAGGTGAGTGAAAGACAAAAACTGTGGTAATTGTAAATTTACAATTTCAACTTAATCTTTTGGAGAGAGGAGCTGTTGTTCAAGCCATGCTTGCCACGCTTGACGTAAGTCCGCAGCATTAAGCTCATCAGAAGCTTGTGAAAATTCAAATTTAAAAGCACCTTTACCGAGATCTGTGACATAAAAAAGAGGGGTTTGCTTTTCTGAGTGAACGCAACGGCGCGTTGAGCGTTGTGGCTTATCAACAATCTTATTGATTTTAGTCAACTGCTTAAAGGCCACAGCTCCATCTTTTGCTTGCTTTGTAAGGGCTTCAGCCACTTTTTGCATGTAGGGGCGGCGATCGGGATCCTGCCACTGCTTAAGCAGCTCAGTTCCGTAATGCACTCGAATATCCAGGGGCGTACGAAAAGCTTTAATCAGAACTTCTGGCAGCTGAGCTAATTTGAGCAATCGATTAAGATTGCCTGTATCAATACCAATCGCGTCTGCCAGATCCTTTTGCCGAACATACAGACCGTCATCAAGCCACCTCTGATAATCCAGAGCACGTTCATAATCACTGATGTCTTGGCGTGCGCGATTTTCAGCATCCATTAAAACCGCGCATTCACGGTCACCTGCTCCACTGATAATAACATCCAAATCCTTACCCAAAGCAAGGCAGGCAAAACGGCGTCGTGATCCATAAATCACTTCAAAATCGATGCCAGGTTCATCGTTCACTTCACGAACCAGAGCAGGCTCTTGCTGACCATGCAAACGTATGCTGTCAATCAAATCGTGGCAGTTAGACTCTGACAGTAAAGTTTGATCGCGGTTATGCAAACGCCAAAGACGAGATTTTTTCGGATCGACAGATAAAACCACTTGTTGACGACGTTTACCTGCGCTGGCAGCCAAGGCGTTTTGAGACTGCTTTCTCTGGGTCACTTTAGGATTGATGTCATCTAATTGGTGCATACTTTCATGTAGCATCGCACCCAGTGTACTTGAAAATTTTTTTACTTTACCTACCATGATGACCTCTATATCGCACCCACTTCTCTTAAGGCTTTTGCCCTACTTTGCCAAGTCTGAACAATCAACTTTTCTATTTCAGAACAAACGCCATTTAAAATAGTCATCGCCCTTTTGTAAGTTTTCCTTGAGCCAATAGGCCCCTCCAAATCGTACACCGAACAAAAAAAAGCAGAAGCATTTAAAATCTCATCGGTTTTAAGCATGCCTGCATCCAGGCATAACCGAGAGTACGCTTCTCGCATCGCGCCTACAAATAGACCTTGAGCATCAGCTGTCACATCGTATCTGGAAATCAATACACGAAAAAAACTTAACTCCTTATCACCAATTTCACTTAAAGTTTCTAACAATGCAGTAAAATACTGCTTGGTAGAAGTGAAATCGTACATGGCTGGCGGCACAGGAATAATTAAGCTGTTAGCGGCATAAAGAATACTGAGCGCCATCATACCAAGAGCGGGGGGGGAATCAATGATGATGACATCGTAATCACGCTTAAGTGAATCAATACCTAAACTTAACTGTTCATAAAATTTATAAGTGCTGCTTTCTCGTCTGGCCTGAAGCCCTGCTAAAACATACTCAGCCCCATAAAGCATTAAACAAGAAGGGATCAGATCGAGCCCATCCCAATGCGTCTTACGCACTGCATAACTCAAATCAGGCGCATCCCCCACCAGAAATTTATACAAAGTATCTTGCTGCTCAATTTCATCATCGGGTATATAACCAAAAGCAGCCGTGCTGCTGGCCTGACTATCACCATCAATTAAAAGCACCCTATAGCCTTGCATGGATAAATATTGAGCAAGGTGAACAGAGCATATGCTTTTCCCAACGCCGCCTTTAAAGTTTTGTATAGCTAAAATACAAGGTTCATCATCTTCTGCTCGCCAGGGCTGTGTGCCAAAATAGCGTCGTAAGCGATTAATTTCTGATAGAGTATACCCTAAGCGTCGGCCAGATTGTGTGATGCTCTCAGGTAAAGGCACTTTGCCTGCTTTCTCTGCCGCACGAATGGTTTCTCGATTTCGCTTAACCAGTTCAGCGGTTTCTGTCATAGAAAAACGTCTTTGCAAAGTTTTTGCACCGTTGGGAGGGTAATGTTTTTGCCTGATATTATTTAAAATTAAATCAGAGCGCTTAACCAAGCTATCCAAAATAGACGTAGCCGTGTTGGACATGTAGATGTTCTCTTGTATTTGCTATTTGCGTTTTTTAACACATCGTGCATAATATTGCAAATAGAGAGATTGGTTCTTAGGTCTTGCAATTAATGATGTGTTAACATCATGTTGATATTAGTTGATCATAAGAAGATCTAAAAGCCAGTTTTTAAATATATTTCAAATGGTTATGCAGCTAAGGGTGCATGCTTGGTAACTAAAAAGTCACCTAGTTGTATTGATAAAGTAAACGAATGGTAACAGCAGGAAAGCTTAATCGAAAGGTATAAAAGTAGTAACCAGATAGGTTGGTGAATATTTGAAGAAGGGTATAGTCATGTAATTTATTGATATTAAAGGTAAAAAAATATAAAGGGTTGTGATGCGGTTACTCAAAGGTCACCCAATAGTAATTGATCACAAATAAAAGAACATTGCAGAAAGGTAAACAGGTAGTAACTATGGCGCAGGGCATGGCGAGAGTCTCTGTTAACTCTTTGAGATTGAAGAAAAATATTGGAGCGATACAATCCAAGCCGGATGCTGCGCTGACTTTACTGCAACGCAAATTATTCAATATTTGCTTATTCCATGCGTACAAACATTTGGTTACTCGAGATGAACACTGTATTCAAATAGATTTATTACATCGTTATTTGGGATATCAAGGAAACAATTGGTCGAAGATTGAGAAAGCTTTTCAAGGCTTGCAGTCCACTTTGGTTTGTTGGAATGTGTTTGATCAAGCGAGTGATGCCAGTGAGCATGAGAGTTGGACTCGGGTGCAGTATTTAGGCTCGGTGTCTTGGCGCAAGGAAAGCAGGGAGTTTGCTTATACGTTTAATCGAGAGCTTGCCAAGAAGCTGTACAAGCCGGGACGCTACGCTGTTATTTGTTTAGAGATCCAAAAGAAATTTAAATCTGAGCATGCGCTGGTCCTCTACGAGCAGTGTGTTCGATACAAAACTAATGTTAATGGTTCGCGTTGGTTTTCTATTGATGAGTTGAAAGATGTTTTAGCTATTGATAGAAAAGCATATCCTCAGTTTAAACAATTTAATAATCGAGTTATTAAACCTGCTATCAACGAAATTAATGCAGTTACCGATATTCATGTGGATGTAGAATTAAAGCGTACAGGTCGCCAGGTTAGCCAAATTAAATTTTTTATTTGTGCAAAAAAATTGGAAGTGACGGTTGAAGATGAGAATCAACAAAAGGTGGTGCGTGAATTACAAAAATACAGAATCAATGAAACCGTGATTCAAAAATTATTACTTCAGTATGACAGTCATCATATTGAACGAAGTCTGCAGCATATGCAATCCTCGTCTATTTATCTGAAGGGCCTTGTAAAAAATCCTGCTGGGTATTTGTTAAAAATTATGGCGGGATTAAAAGATGATCGGGCGCTGCCTATGGCATTTGAGCACGATGATTATCATGAAAAAGCAGTATGTATTATTGAGCGTTGTACACAATCTTATCGTCAGTTGCACCATGCTCAGATTGAGGCGTTTATTGAAAACTTATCACATGAAGATAGGGAGGCTTTTAACAGAGCGTTCACATTGCATATGGAAAAAAATATGAACTTAATGTGGAAAACAATGTTAAGAAAATACGGCAAAGATGGTGTCCTAGAGTCTTCAGCAATGCGCGCGCACTTACGGCACTTTGCATTAAGCGCCATACCTGCGCTTCAGGAGTCGTTGCTGACTTTTGAGGCGTACATATCCCAGCAAGCAGAAGGCGTACGAACAGCTTGGCAGTTTTTGCAGACGGCTCCAGCAACCCAAATATAAATTATGTAGCTACTTACCAGCCTTTTTTAGGGTTGGTTTTTTAGCTTTAGGCAGCTTGATATCAAGCGCAATCTTGAAGCCAACAGTATCAACAAAATTAATCAACGTATCCAACGAAAAGAGATCGATTTTTCCGAGTGTCAAATCGCTGATACGTGGTTGAGTAACTCCCAGCATTACCGCTGCATTTTTTTGTGTCAAAGCATTTGATTGAATATAGTTGGTTAAAATTTCAACTAATTCAGCCCGCAAGACATAATTTTTTGTGACAGATTTGGCCACTTGTTTCCCTCTAAATTAACTTTAAGATCTATATAAAAAAGTTTAGAAAAACCATTTTCTATGCAAAGCATGCACATTTTAAACCTAACATATAAAGCATATAAAAATTTTCCTATAAAATGCAAGTGTTTGAAAAAAAACGAATAGAAGAAATACAAATGAGGTTAATAAACTTGCAACAGAAGGTTTCCTATACAATTCTCGCCAGATGAATTTGTGCTTTTGCATCCATAGCTAGTATAGCAGCTCTAAATGCATCATAAAAGACCATTAGTATTAAAAAATTTCCTTTATGGCTGTTTATGATATATATTAAAAATTAAATAATTTTGTGGGCAATATTAGTTTATCCACAAAGTTATCCACAGCTCCACGGGTTACAAATTAAGGGCGCAAATCACATAAAGTTTTATTTTATGGGCGAGTGAGCTTGGCAGGAAGGGATGTTTTGTATATAATCTTTCGCTCTATGCGATCGATGAGTTTTCAATTTTACTTAAAAAGCTTGATGGGCTTTGTTATCTTTTTTTTGTTTTTAAACAATGCGTTAGCTGTAAGGTATTATACGCTGTACTCATCACTTTGGTTTGATGTGCTGTTTTCCTGTGGGTTGCTGGCGTTGTTTCTATCGGTGATGCGCTTAAAGCCATTGGCCATTTTCTTCGCCCTGCTTTCATTTCTGTTTTGCTGGCTAGCTGGCATCAATTAATAAGCTGAGGATTATTTTATCCACAGCTGAGATTTAACTGTCCGGTTCATCTGGGAAAGCGTCAGGCAAGTGCTCTTTCAATGCCAGTTTCACACTATCAAGCCGCTCTTTACAATGCTTATAGGCTTGTGTTGCATTTTCTACCATAGGGATCAGAGCGTCGATATCTGGTTCGCTTTGATTGCGTAGAGTTTCTGCTATGTCTTTTAATTTTTGATAATTTTCATTAAAACTTTCTGTATGTTCGTTTTTTGTTGCCATGAGTTATATGTCCTTCGAAGTAGGTCGTGCCTCCATTGTACCATCTTTAAAGGTCAGGTTAAGTAGAACTGAATTTTTTGCTTGCTCAACAGATGATAGGGTAGCACCTTGCTGGTCTTTAATGATGGCAAAGCCACGTTCTAAAGTAGCTTGTGGGCCAAGACCAATAATTTGTTTGATGAGATGTGTGGTAGCTACTTGCTGTTGTTGGATCAGTTTTTTTGTGTGATAGCCAATAAATTCCCAAGTTGAAAGCAATGATTTGGTTGCTGCTTGTACCATATGCCTAAGATCTTGTTGCAAGTTTTTAATGTCATATACAGATAGTTTAATTTCACAACGTCTGAGCGCATCCTGCATGAACTGATAAATGTTATTTTTTAATACAAGGCTCTTTTGGCTGCAGTGATACCAATGATGCTGAGCTTGGTTTGTTGTTTGTGTAAAAGAGATCGTTGTAGATTGCATGGCTTGTTGCCAGTGTGATTTTGCCAGTTGATGCAGTAATTTATTTTGGTTGATGATGTTATTTTCAGCGGTTAGCATATTTTGTTGCGTAAGATGATTGAGTTGACGCCAATTTTCTATCGCTTGTTGTGCATGGGTACAAATGCTTGTAAAAATATAGGCAGAAACTTTTGATGGAGTATCAAATGAATGACAGGCTATTTCATCAAGGATGGTTCTATCCTTTTGATGGCCAATACCGGTTAAGAGTGGTAAGGGTAGTTGGCATAGGATTTTTGCAAGTTTATAGTCATTCAACCATGCAAGATCAGTCACAGCACCGCCACCTCTGATGATGATGATTCCATCGTAGGGATTGTTCATGTGTTTGTTTAATACTAATTGAATGGCGTCAGCGATTTGTTGAGGGGCGTCTTTACCTTGAAATTGGGCATGAAAGTAGTTGAACACACATAAAGCATGATCTTGCAAGATAGAAGCTTCACGCTGAAAATCTCCAAGGCCTGCAGCGTGTGATGGGCTGATGACCGCGATACGGGTAAAATCGCTCGGTAAATCGAAGGTTCTGTTGGCATCAAACAGTTGTTCTTCTTTAAGGGCTTCGCGAATTTTGGCTAATTTCTCTGCCATGTCTCCTAATGTATAGGCTGGATCGATGTCCTCAATATTTAATTTAAACCCGTACAAAGGATCGAATTTAGCGGTCACCAGAAGCAAAACTTTCATATTAGCTTGTAAAGGGCTGCCAGTTGCTGATTCAAATTTTGGCATCAGGTTAATCGCCTGAGAGTGCCAGATAATAGCTGGAGCTTTAGCTGTCAGATGGCCCAGTTCATTTTGTTCCATCAGCTCGAGGTAATAATGCCCGCGTTTGGCAGGTGGTAAATGGCTGATTTCAGCTTTAACCCATTGAGCGGTACGTCCGACAGAGGCAACGGCTTGGGTGATATGCGCTAAATAGCTTATCAGGCTTTGGCCTGTATCATGTTCAACATGATCAATGGATTGTGATACAACTAAACTGTCAAGTTGTGTATCGCCAAGCCACTGGCCAAATGGCTTTAAATCGAGCCCTGCAGGTACAAACCATATACGTTTTTGGGGATTCCAGCGTGCACCAAGCGCTTTAGCCATGTCTTTTTCTTGGAACGGCACTCTTAATTCTGTGTCAGCTGTTGGCATTGAATTCTTTAGGTACATTCACTCAATAAGGAAGTTACCATGTGCCTTGCTAAGCCGCAAGCATAATGGCCAGTGTTGTTTGACAGGAAATGCTGAAAGGTGAAGTCAGGGAGCAGGTGAGTCTGGGGAATTTAATTAAAATTAGAAAAAAAAAGAGCACAAGCCTAAGCCAATCACCTAGGCTTGTGTCAACACGGTAGAAACCATCCGTTGCCTGCAGAGAAATTTTTAGCATGCGATTTGCACGGCCGCATTACGAATCTCATTTATTCTGGTGGCTGCACGCTCAGTTGGGCGATTTTTGAACTGAGCCATGATGCCAAATAACCTTTCCTCTTCGGCTTGTAATTGGCCTTGTAAATGAGTGATGTTATCGATGCATTGTTCGTAAGCGCGTTTATCTTCCATGATCCTATCCTCCTTATTAAAAATCTATATCTCGATAATATATATCGGTAGAGGCAAACAACTACCGTATTTTCTACGGATATTGATAGAAATTAGAGGTTTGTGAGTTTCAATTATTATCTTAATGAATTAAAAAAACCTATATGGTGTATTTTAAACAATTATAATGCTTGATAAGCACCGACGTGCATACCATAATGCTTTTATAAAAAGCGACAGAGGAGTGTCATGTGATTTGGTTCAAACCGTTTGAGTTAAGTGATTTGAAGCGCATAGCGTTCAATACGCTGGTGAGCCATGTAGGTATAGAATTTGTAGAAATTGGTGATGATTATCTCAAGGCCACCATGCCAGTTGATGAAAGAACCGTGCAGCCATTGGGGCTTTTGCATGGAGGAGCTTCCTGTGTTTTGGCGGAGACGCTTGGAAGTATGGCTGCTAATTGCTGTGTTGACCGTGATAAGTACTACTGTGTCGGTATAGAGATTAATGCCAACCATGTACGCTCAGCTACCTCAGGCGTCGTGACAGCAACGACCCGGCCAGCGCATATTGGCCAAAAAACACAAGTATGGCATATTGATATCGTGGATGAAAAAAATAAACCTATCTGTGTTTCAAGGCACACGGTGGCTGTTATTGGTAAACTTGACTAGATATTTTTACGCCTTGCGTGTGGTTGTGAAGGGCATGCCGATCTCAAGGCAGTAAAGATATTATATTGGGTGATGGGGCTGTGTTGATTCATACAAGAAGATGAGCAATAACGACTGAAAAAAGTTTTCAGATAGTAACTGATAGCATCATCAGGGTTTGCTTGCCTTCAGTTCAGGTGGTGTCAATTTAGTAAAATAAAAAAATAGCAAATTTTGCTTTACGACATATCGTATAAGCCAGTGTTTAAATTTTAAATGATGAATGATTTAGAAAGGAAAATTGGGCAGCTGATTGTCTTAGGCTTTGAGGGTTGTGAGTTGTTGCCTGATAGTCTAATTGCACGTGAGATTGCACAAGGCCATGTAGGAGGTGTAATTTTATTTGACTATAACTTTAGAACAAAGCGATTTTCAGAGAAAAACATTGTTTCAACTCAACAGTTGAAAAAATTAACTTCAGATCTTAAGTCTTACGCCGAACAAGCATCTTTACCAAAGCTTCTGATCTCAGTTGATTATGAAGGTGGAAAAGTTAACAGGCTGCATCATCGGTACGGCTTTCCGAATATTGTGTCTGCAGAAGAAAGTTGCCAGTTGACAGGTTTCAAAGAGCATTGTCAACTGATGGCTTGTACCTTGAAGCAGCATGGTTTTAATATTAATTTTGCCCCCGTCGTAGATTTGTTGTGTGAAGGCTCTGTTATTGCCAACAAGGGACGGTGCTTTCATAGCGATTCTTTAGAGATTTTTAATCGAGCCCAACAATTTATTGAATCACACCATGCCAATGGTATCTCAGGTGTATTGAAGCATTTCCCAGGGCAAGGAAGCGCACAAGGCGATACCCATAAGGGGTTTGTTGATGTTACTCATCACTGGCAAGAAAAGGAGCTCTTGCCTTACAAGTTATTTAGTCAGGTCAAACATGTAAATTATATGGTGATGACATCTCACATAGTGAATCGTCAACTAGATCCTACGGGTAGCCCTACAACTTTTTCTAAAGCTATTACCACTGAACTATTAAAAAATGAAATAGGTTTTTCAGGTGCAGTGATCACAGATGACTTGCAAATGTCTGCAATTTCACAGCACTATGATGAAGCATTGATACCTATCCATGCCTTAAACGCGGGCGCTGATTTGCTACTATTTGGGAATCAATTATCAAGTAATATGATTTCTGCACAATCTATCATCCATAACATAAAGCAAGGCGTACAGCGAGGCGATATTCAATTGCAGCGCATTGACGATGCTTATCGTAAAGTTCAAGCACTGAAATCTAAATTGTAGCCACAAATTTGCTTAAATATTAATTACTCGGATTTAAATACAAGCAAATTCAGATATAAAGAGCAGTTTAAATCACAAATCTTCAATATTTCACACAAAGTAATTAATTGTACATTTTGCCAAGCACAGTAATCGTTTCTAGACTTTCTTAGAGGTGGTTGTGTTTTATTTATGTATAAGTATCTCAGAAAGTTTTTCTTAATAGCATCAGTATCTTTTTTATCAGGTACTTGTTTTTGCTTGCCTGATCTTAAGGATTGCGAAGCCCTCTATATTGTAGAGGCTGGGGATACGCTACGCACCATCGCCTTTGAGTTGCTTGGTGATAAAAAAAAATGGCAAGAAATTTTCAAACATAACCCACAGCTTACGTCTCCCAACCATATTAAGCCAGGAGATATATTGGTTATATCATCTCATGACCATGTTCCATTATCTTCAACGCTAAATAAGGGTCATATAAGTACGCCGAGGCTTGATAGCACAATTCAACATGAAATTCATTTTCCAAAGATAGAATTTAACTATAAGTCTGGCAATCAAAGGAACATAGGCCAAATCAGTATGCTATATCCTGTGTGGCAAGATTATCATAGGATCTTATTTTTAAACACAATAGGTATGCTTGACAGCAATCATGCCAGAGAAGGAAATTTTGGTATTGGCTATAGGAAGATGTCTGACAGATCTATTTATGGGATTTATCTGTATTATGATAGGCGCCAAACAGCCTTAAAAAATATGGTTCAGCAATGGACTATAGGTGTTGAGTATTTAACCTCTTTGCTAGAGTTGCGCAGTAATATATATTTCCCCATGTCTAAAAAACATGTGTTTGCCCATCAATTGTCAGGAAAGGTTAATTTTGATGGCACGCATACGCTTATTCAATTGTTTAACCATGAAATGATTGAAGCGCCTATGCATGGGTTAGATATTGAATGGGGTAGCGCTATCCCGAATTTCAACCCACTGCAATTTTTTATAGCTTATTATCATTTCAATAATAAATATGTGCAAAGCATCAATGGACTTAGAATGAGAGGTCATTTGAAATTAAGTCGGTGGTTATCTATTGAAGGTGAATATAGTTATGATGGTGTGCGAAAATCTCAGTTTTTTTTAGGGGGTAGAATCATATTATCTTTGAAAAATAATGTTAAATATAGACCATCAAACCATTTTCTTTACGATAAAATGACCCAGATGCCCGTAAGAGATATTGATGTTGTTGCGGCTACAGGCGTCGGGCGCTCAACACCTAAATTGGTTGAGAATATTCCGGGGATTTACCCAATTGCTGATAAAACAGGTACATTTCAATCTGATACAGATATGGTTTTCCCAGATATTGAATCTATGCAAAGAAAACATCATAACTTGGTGGGAGCAGCAATTTTTGATAAATTGCACGCAACGCTTGTTGGTACACCAACCAGACATGACCTTACTATACCTAAGGATGTTTTTTTGTTGCCGAGTCAAGCTTATGAAGAGCTGTTTAAAATATCTTCATACAATACAGCCAAGGGATCGCCGTTGGATTGTTTTTACCTCTGTGATGGTTATTCTCCGTTGCACCCGATGCACAGTATAAAATCTAAAAAACATAGAAAACACACACTTGTACAACATACAGACTCTCCATCAGCATTGTTGCCACACCCAAGCGTTTCTGCAGTGAATCATTTATCAGGGCTAACGTCTCGACCTATTCAAATGGCTGGAACTACTCAACCGCCATCACCTCCACTTGCTTTGGCAGGAACACTTACTCAACCAACGCCTGTTGTGCCAGGTTCGCAAGCTTTTGTGGTGTCAGATGGCTCTTCCTTGAGTTTACCTGGTGCTTCATCAACGTCATTTGTTACACTAAATGGTTTGCCACCAGCTTTACTATCATCATCTGCAGGTGGGCATAGAAGTATTGTTCCACCGCCAGATGTTTTTTAGTGCGCCTATAGCAGTGTTTGAAAAAGTTATTTATTTTGTCCGCCATAGGTGCTTTCCTCAATAGCTGTTATCTGTTTGATCTGCTCGGCTTCAGAACATTCAAATTTTGTTTCAAACCATGCGGTTAAAATTTCTTTTGCCGTAAAAATTGATGTTTGGTGTAGTCTCATGACAAGAATATTGGCGTCGTTCCATTTTCGTGCTCCAGAAGCTGTGGCAGCATTTGTACATAATGCGGCACGAATACCTCTTATCTTATTGGCAACAATGCTCACCCCTGTGCCAGTGCAGCAAAATAAAATACCTTGCTGGCAACGATGGTGATGTACTTTGGTTGCTACTTCATAGGCTGCTTGCACCCATTGGATACGTGGATCCACAAGTGCCCCATGTAGATCTAAAGTATGTCCAATGCTTTTGAGATATTTGATTACATTTGAAGTCAGTTCAGTTTGTTTGTCGCTGCCTATGGCAATGTGCATCATAATTTCTTTAAAGAGTATCTATGCAGACAACATAACATGGAATACAGAGTAAAAAAATGGCGGCTATCAAAAATAGCCGCCCATGCAGGTGATCTTGAGGCCCTTATTGATTTATAAGTGGGCTCTATATATATTTCGAACAATTTTGGGTTTTATTTAGACTTAAAGATTAAATAATGCGTTATTCTTACTTTCTAACCGTTAATCAATGGGTTAGCAAGTTAGCTCTGCTTAAATTATATGCGGCCACTCATAAGCATTGAAAGTGCTCATTGTCTGTTTAACCTTATGAGATCAAAAGAAACAACTCAGGAGCATCGCTCCACACCAGTTTATTTGTAGAAAAGCTAAACTTACAAAATATATGGCCGAATAGAGAGTATCTATGACGCAACCATAACGGTTATGGAGCTGAATTTGACTGATCAACAAGAAATCGCATCCAAAACACTTTCTGAAGCTAAGGAGAAAGTACATCTGTATGAAGTGGTTACTAAATTGCTGCACAAACTGAGCCATTCTGGGCTTCATTTCCTCCATACTTTTGCAAAGTGGGCCCCTCCTGTCTGGATGATGCTATTTGCACTGTCTAATACATTTGAATTCGTCAGCTCATTGACAGGGCATGGCTCTGGCCAACACAGGGCATTAAAACTTTTTTCTGCCGTGGTGGCTGTTGGTTTTTTGGCTGCAAGCTTTGTATTTCCACCGATTGCGGGTGTGCTTTTTATGGCTGCTATGGGCTTTGCGCTTGCTAAATCAGTCACTTCTACTTGGAGAAAGCATCGTTCTGCAAAAGAAGAGCGGGCAAGAATATGCGGGCTTCAAGACGATATGATCCAGCAAGAAAGTGATGCTAATGATTTGAATGAGCAATATACAAATACTTTGTCTTGTGCTTTATCGTTTGTAGGGACGGTCCTGTTGTTTACACCCTTGGCGCCAGTAGGGCTAGCACTTTTAGCTCTGTCACTTGTGATGAGTGTGGGGTTTCATGCGGCTCGTTGGATAGGTAAAAAAAATCAAAACAGCACTGAAGTAGCTGAGCAAGTAAATATTGAAGAGAGCGTACCTTCACAAGAGGAAACATTGTCTCCTCATTTGGAGCACCATCTATCATCTACAACTTTGCTCGCAAAAGAGATGGTGGATATATCGAGCCATGATGTTAAGCAAATTACTCATGAAGCATTGGAGTCTCTTCAATCCGGAGTGGACGAGATGAGTGCTCATAAGCAAATATCTTCACTAAAGCCTGCCCCTACAAAAATGAAAGAATGTTTTCAGAACAGTAAAGAAATACAGGACGATGAAGAGGAAGAAGGTGAAGGCGATAGTCAAAAAGAAGACAAAGGTACTTGCCACCTATAAGTAAACCATTTTGGGATGTAAAATTATTTATAATTTACTTAATTGAAGGTTAATGCTACAATTTCCATACAATTTTCAAGCAATTATATAATCAATATTAATGCAATTTCTTAACGAAGCCATCATTTTTCTAGCGTCTGCGGTGATTTTAGTCCCTATTTTTAAAAAGATAGGACTTAGCAGTGTTTTAGGGTTTTTGGCGTCTGGTTTGGTGATTGGCCCGCATGGTTTTGGATTTGTAAAAGAGGTGACTAAAGTTCTCCACTTTTCCGAGATAGGCATCATTCTTCTTTTATTCGTGATTGGTCTAGAATTACAGCCTTCGCGGCTATGGATATTAAGAAAGCAAATTTTTGGTCTGGGCTTAATGCAAATGGCAGTCACTACGACAGTGATTTTTTTCATAGCTCATTTTCTGGATTATCATCCAGCCACGTCGCTTATTATTGGCTTTGGCTTGGCATTGTCTTCGACTGCATTTGTGTTGCAGGAGTTATCAGAGAAAAAAGCTATTTCTAAGCCTCATGGCCGCTTGGCCTTCACAGTTTTATTGTTCCAAGATATGGCCATTATCCCTTTTTTGGCTATGATACCATTTCTCGCTGCCAGCGGCATGATGCCTACTTTTGAGAATGTATCTGTTTCGCTGGTCAAAATTATAGGCATTATTGTTTTGTTCATTTACATTGGTCGATATATTCTACGCTACACCCTTAGATTCATTGCTTCGGCAAATAACAATGATATTTTTACAGCAGTCACTTTGCTGGTTGCTATTGGCAGTGCTCTTTTGATTCATCATGTCACATCGTCTATGGAGCTTGGTGCGTTTTTGGCTGGTGTGCTGTTGGCTGATTCTGAATACCGTCATGAATTAGAAGCCAGTGTGGCACCTTTTAAAGGGTTGCTGCTGGGCCTATTTTTTATGGCTATCGGCATGACTATTAATGTAAATTTATTATCTCAATCGCCTTTATTCTTTATTGTGGCACCTTTAGGTTTGATAGCGATTAAATATAGCTTGCTTATGTTAATTGTTCTGGGCTATAAAAAACCACTGGATACAGGGCATTATCTTGCATTGATTTTGTCTCAAGGTGGTGAGTTTGCTTTTATTCTATTTACCACGGCTCAGCATGTGCATATTATTGATCCAAATTTAGTGAGCATGCTTAACTTAGTTGTAACTTTGTCCATTGCTTTCTCGCCCATTATATATAAGCTGAATGATAAACTTGCTTCAAGCAAAAAAGTAGCTCAGTCAGATGAGCCAGATGAAGCGCATGAATTTCAGGCGAATCAAATCATTATTGCTGGATTTGGTCGTTACGGACAGATTATTGCTCGTATATTAGCTAATAAGGGTATTGGCTTTACTGCACTTGATACCAACGCTACAAGAATTTCATTTGTAAGAAAATATGGCAATAAAGTCTATTATGGTGATCCTTCTAATCTGCACTTGCTGCGAGCAGCCAATGCTGAGCAAGCTAAAGTGTTTGTCTTAGCTATTGATAATGTTGAATATTCCATAAAAACAGCTGAGACTGTCAAAAAGAATTTCCCTGATTTAACTATATATGCTCGCGCAAGAGATAGAAACCATGCTTACCAGTTGCTTAATTTAGGTGTGAATAAAATAGTCAGAGAAACATTTTTCTCCAGTGTTGAGCAATCTAAAGACATCCTCAGGCATTTAGGTGTCAGTGCTGCCGAAACGCAAGCTATTGCTGATAAATTCACTGAATATGATGAAAAATTACTTAAGTTGCAGAGTAAATATTCCAATGATCAAGCTAAGCTACTGGACTTGTCTAAAAAGACTTTTGATGAGCTGGAGCAATTGTTTGAGTTTGATCACAGCAAAGAAGACACAACGGCCAATAAGAGCTAAATTCTTATAGATCAATCATTTCGAAATCATTGTGTTCATATTTTATTGTGCGCATTTGACCATATGTTTTTATATAAAGCCTCATACAAAACAGCCTATTTTCACGCTATTCTAAACAGTAGATCATTCATTTATATGTAAGAAGAAGTTAAAGGCCTTACAGGTTTTACAGCTTTCGCTTTCATATAATCAAAAAAAGCACAATCATTAAAATAGAAATTTATGGCAGATAATAACTTCAGCTCTTCCAATGAAAATAACGATGTCAGTGATTTGACAATTTTTTTAAACAAGCAAAAAACACTTAACTTAAATGCAACGCAGCACAACATACAAAGTGCGGCGGGAACCGAAGTCGAAGACAATTTTTTTGGTAATACGCATGTGGGGCAGGAAATTCATAATGCAAGTTTGGGCGATGCTGAATTTACTTCTTTCATCGCTGGCGGGATCGCCGCTATTGAGAGTAACATTTCAACAAATAACAAGACAAAATCGCTTGGCAATCAAAGCCTTTCTGAAGTTTCTATCTCTCTGAGCGATACGATTATAACTAACGAAAGTTTTTCTGAAAATCTGCAACAAAATTTTCCATCAATTGAAACACCAATTTCTAGTAATGTTATTTTATTATCTCCAGAGCTCAATGTTTCAGATGAAATTACCGATCAGTTGCTCGATGCCGAAACATCCAACAGCGCCACACTCACCATCACGCCGCCGGCCAACAGCGACGCTGATTTTAACT
>CAYGTQ010000033.1:0-17284 GCA_964352915.1 uncultured Legionellales bacterium | reverse complement strand
ATATAGCTATCTAAATTCTATACAAAGTTGCACTTAAGAGTTGAATTCAAGGAAATAACACTTTCACCATTAAACAAAACTCAATGGCTAAATCGGAATATAAAGTTGGTCTGCCTCGTTTCTTTAGAGCATGGACGCTCAACCAGGACGACTGCACTCTGGGCTCAACCATACCGTTAAGCTTCCTCTCTTGACCAAAGCTTTGTTATAATCAGCCCAGTTGCTGATGCGGTGTTTTTTTTAGGCATTTGATGGCTCCATGTCCGATTATTTTCAGCAAAACAATCATCATGAAGTTATCAAGTGATTTCAAAGACTTAAAACTCCGAAACAGCAGCTAGTTATTCAACAAGGCCGAACAAGCGCATGATGATCTCGTTAGCTCATCTTTTCAACTACGTATAGTCCTTTTTTTCTTTAAGGGGAACCCTGAGGGATTTAGTAATTAAAATCTATAATTCAGAATATGCTTGATGTTGTGAAAAGTTAGGCTGATGCATTTGGCTAATGCGGCCACGTAGTGAGTTAGGTAAAATTTCTGTAATGGTGACATCGGTCAATTGTCCAATAAGAGCCTCAGGTCCTGCAAAATTTACAATACGATTACACTCAGTCCTTCCTGTAAGTTCTTTGGGGTTTTTCTTGGAAGGGCCCGTGGTAAGAATAGGGTGGCGGTGACCTACCATGGCTTCACTGTAATTATGTGCATAGTGGCGTAAACGTGCCTGCAATCTGGAAAGTCTTTCTTGCTTAACTTCAAGAGGTGTTTCATCCTTGATGTCAGCAGCTGGGGTTCCTGGTCGCGCGCTGTAGATAAAACTGTAAGATTGGTCAAATTCAATCTCATCAACTAAGTCCAAAGTTTTCTGAAAATCTGCTTCTGTTTCACCTGGAAAACCTACAATAAAGTCAGAAGATACGCGAACATCTGATCTGATTTTCCTTAATTTTGCTATTTTATCTCGAAACATCTGTGTGCTGTAGCCACGCTTCATCAATAAGAGAATTTTGTCAGAGCCGCTTTGAACGGGCAAGTGTAGATGGTTCACAAGTTCAGGTATTTCCTTATAAGCCTCAATCAAATTATCAGAAAAAGCCAGAGGATGTGACGTTGTGTAACGAATACGTTCAATACCTTCGACAGTTGCTATGTATGAGATTAAAAGAGCAAGATCAGCATATTGTTTATCAGCCATGAGGCCACGATAGTCATTTACATTTTGCCCAAGCAAAGTAATTTCACGCACGCCAAGTTTAGCTAGTTGTACGGCTTCAGTGAGGATATCATCAAAAGGTCGGCTGACTTCTTCACCACGAGTATAAGGGACGATGCAAAAACTGCAATACTTACTACAGCCTTCCATAATAGATATGTAAGCTGAAATTTCAGATTTCTTCGGGGTGGGGACATGGTCAAATTTTTCAATTTCTGGAAAGCTGACATCAACTATTGGGCGCTTGTATTTTTTTACATGTTCGTACAGATATGGCAAGCGATGTAATGTTTGTGGCCCAAAAACAATATCAACATAGTCAGCACGCTTAATGATAGAGTTGCCTTCTTGGCTTGCTACACAACCACCTACTGCAATTACCATATCAGACTTTTTTGCTTTAAGTTTGCGCCAGACGCCGAGTGCTGAGAATAATTTATCTTCTGCTTTCTCACGCACAGAACAGGTATTAATGAGTACCATATCGGCTTCTTCAGGGGTATTGGTTTGGCTAAACCCATGGCTTTCGCTTAACACGTCCAACATTTTATTGGAATCGTATTGGTTCATTTGGCAACCAAAGGTTTTAATATAGAGTTTTCTGTCTGACATGATGCTTTTACTCTGTGCCTTGGATTTGACTATAGGTTTCACGGATAAAAAAGGAAAGAATTATAGCTATAAATATCATGACGGGCAAGACAGACAAGGCCTTTTGGTAGTCAAGCACAGTATATATTCTCACCCCGTTATCTACAACACCATCAGCCCACAAAGCATCTAAAACAATACCTACCAAAGGCTGAGCTATAGCAATACCAAGCGTATTCATCATGTTCATAAAACCTAATGCGCTGGCATTGATATAAATAGGACTGCTTTCTCTAATGATTGAAAAGGCAGGCAAAAAACCACTGGAGCATAAACCAAAGAAAAATAGTAAGATCCTTATACTAGCTTGGGACAGCTCATCGAGGTATAAAACCATTGATAATGCGGACAAAGCACCTGTGGCTCCGATAATCATGATAGGTAGTCGTTGCTCTATGCGATCTGAAAGCCAGCCAGTAGAAGGGCTACCCACAATCCAGCCGATAAAAACAAAAGATACCAGAGTAGCTGCATCATGAGTGCTGAGGTTGTACTTGGCAATAAAAAATGGTGCGCCCCAAAGCCCACAGAAAGTGATGGTAGGCGCAAACATGAGAAATCCATAACAAGCAACAAGCCAAATTTGAGGTCGTTTGATGACATCACTTAACCCAGCTGCAAGTGAGCGTAGAGTTTGCTGAGAAGGATGATTATTGTGAAATGTACGTGCACTGTTTTCGGGATAGTCGCGTACGAAAAAAATGAAAAGCAAGCATATGAAAACTCCCATACCACTTAAGTACAGCATGCAAGCTCGCCAATGTACATTTTGTATGAGTGATGCTAAAGGTGCTTCGCCGATGATAGCTCCTGTCATCCCAATTGACACCGTAAGACCTATCATTAACGCAAAACGATTAACAGGAAACCAATTAGCAGCTAGTTTCATGCAGCCAACCACAGCAAAGGCTGAGCCAATACCAATAGCAAAACGAGCAAACAAAGCTAAACTGAAGAAGGGCACAGTTCCAAACAGTAAACAACCAATTGCTAAAATGCCGCTAGCACAAGCTAGTAGCCGATGAGGGCCTAATCTATCCAGTAGAAGGCCTGCTGGGATTTGCATGAAAGCATAAGCGTAAAAATAAATGCCTGTTAGAATACCCAGCCCGTTAGCATTGATTGAAAAATCATACATCAATTCCGGTCCCATCACATTAGGAGAGACTTGCACCATAAACTCATAAAAATAAAAAAGTGCACCACATCCCCACATAAGCCAGGGAAGCAGCTTTTTAGAAAATAGTTTTTTTCCTAGAGTTTGCGTTGATGTAGACGGGCCTGATATACGCATAGTTTAAATGATTCCGCTGTGAAAAACTCTATCAGAATTCATCATACCTATTTTATTCTTACAGTACAATATGTCCTAAAAATTCACAAATACCGAAGCACAGTGGTATTTTTTGCTCTTTTTTCTATCAATGCTTGTGGCTGAATGAATAAAATCATAGAAGCATCATTTCTAGCCCAAACATTGATTACTTAACTAATTTTTCTTTCAGTAATTGGTTGAGTTGTTGAGGATTGGCTCGTCCTTGCGTGCGTTTCATAGCCTGGCCAATAAAAAACCCCCATAATTTTTCCTTGCCATCCAGGTATTGTTGTACTTGTTGAGGATTGCTGGCAATAATTTCATTAATAATAACAGCTAAAGTATCGCTATCATCAATTTGCTTGAGGCCTTTAGCGCTGATCACGTCGTCAGGCATGCCACCTTCATTCCAAATGGATTCAAAAACAGTCTTAGCTATGGTGCCTGTGATGGTGTTATCGTGGATGCGATCCAGCAATTGTGCCAGCTGTGCGCTGGTGATTGGACAGTCATCAATGCTCAGGTTGTTTTTGTTTAATGCGCCTAAAATATCCCCAGTTATCCAATGTGCTGTCAGTTTTGCAGCTGCTTGGCTCTGGCTTAAAGTATTTTCGAAATAAGCGGATAAGGCTTTGTCGCTGACCAGAACTCTGGCATCGTACGCGCTTAAATTGTACTCTTTTTCAAATCGTTCGCATTTTGCATTGGGTAATTCGGGGAGCTCAGAGCGGATTTTTTCAATCTGTTCTTCAGATATTTGCACAGGCAGCAGATCAGGATCAGGAAAGTAGCGATAATCATGAGCATCTTCTTTGGAGCGCATGGCCCGGGTTTCACCTTTCTCTGTATCGTACAAACGAGTTTCTTGTTTGACAGGTTGATTGCTTTCCAGTAATTGAATTTGACGTTCAATTTCATAATTAATAGCTTTTTCGACAAATTTAAATGAGTTGATATTTTTAATTTCAGCCCGAATGCCTAATTGCTCGCTTGATTTAGGGCGCACTGATATGTTGGCATCACATCGAAATGAACCCTCTTGCATGTTGCCATCACAGATATCAAGATAACGCACCAAGCTATGTAGAGTTTTCAAATAAGCAATGGCTTCCTGGGCAGATAGCATGTCAGGTTCTGATACAATTTCTAAAAGAGGTGTTCCTGAGCGATTTAAGTCAATGGCTGTATGAGCAGGGAATGCGTCGTGAATGGATTTTCCTGCATCCTCTTCCAAGTGAGCTCGTGTAATGCCGATACGTTTTATGCCTTGTGTTGTTTCAATATCCAAATGGCCTTTCCCTACAATAGGGAATTCGTATTGGCTGATTTGGTAACCTTTGGGCAGATCAGGGTAGAAATAATTTTTCCGTGCAAAAACCGATTGAGTAGCTATGGCAGCATCTATGGCCAATCCAAATTTAATACCCATATCAACAGCTTGCTGATTGAGCACAGGTAAAACACCAGGCATGCCAAGATCGATAGGGCACGCCTGCGTATTAGGATCCGCGCCATATGCTGTTGGTGTTGCAGAAAAAAGCTTAGATTTTGTCATAAGCTGAACATGGACTTCTAAACCAATCACAGGTTGCCAGGACATCATTTTATCCTCTTAAATTAAGTTCATGAAAGATAGGAGGCTTGGCCAAATGCCATTCCGTCTTTTGTTGATATTGGTGGGCTACTTGCAATAACTTTTCTTCAGCAAAATGTTGGCCTATCAGCTGCCCCCCAATAGGTAAGTTATTGACAAAACCTATGGGTATGGATATGGCCGGCAAACCAGCAAGATTTGCAGGTAAAGTAAATATATCTGATAGATACATCTCAATGGGGTCGTCAGTTTTTTCGCCTTGCTCAAAAGCAGTGGTTGGTGTTGTGGGCATAACAATGGCATCGATGGACTCAAAAGATTTTAAGAAATCATCACGAATTAAACGCCGGATTTTTTGAGCTTTAACGTAGTAGTCGTCATAGTAGCCGGAAGACAGGACATAAGTGCCTGTCATAATTCGAGTTTTGACTTCGCGATCAAAGCCCTCAGCACGCGATCTCAAGTATAAATCCAGGATGTTATCCGCAGACTCGCTGCGATGCCCAAAGCGCACGCCATCAAAGCGAGCTAAATTCGATGAGCACTCAGCTGGAGCAATGACATAATAGATAGGTGCTGCCAAGTCGATGTGAGGCAATTCAATGTCAACGATGGTAGCGCCTTGTGCTTCCAGAGATGTAATAAAATTATTCAAAAGTTGTTCAATTTTTTTATCTTTAAGTTTTTCTAGCATACCGCGTGGAAGCCCAAGCCTTGTGCCTGATATAGATTCGTTCATGAGTTTTAAGTATTCAGGTATGGGCTGATTAATGGAGGTGGAATCAAGAGGATCATGGCTTACAAAGCTTTGCAGCATTAAAGCAATATCCTGCGCTGAGCGAGCCAGTAAACCAGCTTGATCAAGGCTTGAAGCATGAGCAACCATACCAAAGCGTGAGATACGTCCGTAGGTGGGTTTAAGGCCTGTTATGCCACAAAATGAGGCTGGCTGTCTGATTGAACCACCTGTGTCGGTGCCTGTAGCACCCAGTACCAAACCCGCTGCGACAGCTGCAGCAGAGCCACCTGATGAACCACCTGGCACGCGTGCTGGATCCCAGGGGTTGTTGACAGGGCCATAAAAACTTACTTCTGAAGATGAGCCCATGGCAAATTCATCCATGTTGGTTTTCCCCAGCAAAATACTGCCGGCCTCTTTCAAGTTAGAAACAACCGTAGCGTCATAAGGGGCGATGAAATTATCGAGCATTTTAGAACCACAGCTGGTTTTTATTCCTTTTGTACAGAAGTTATCTTTGTGAGCTATAGGTATCCCTGCTAGAGGAAGTTTTCTGCCAGATTTTCTCAGTTTATCAACAGCCTGAGCCTGCTGATGAGCCTCGTCCTGAGTTAATGTGATGAAAGCATTAAGCTTGGTCTCCTGCGTTTTGATGGCAGCGAACCAGCTGTTAACCAAGTTGTCTACGGACAATTGATTGTTTTCAAATTGTGCAAGTGTTTCAGCAATGGATATCATGGTATGTATTCCTTACTCGATGACCTGGGGTACCAAATAAAAGCCAGCACTTGCTTTGGGTGCTAAAAACAGCAATTGCTCCCTGGGAGGTGCTTGGCGTGTTTCATCTGCGCGGGTTGGTTGCAGAGCCTCGAAAGGATGAGCCATAGGCGTAATATTTTGTGTGTCAACGGTATTAATGATATCAATCCATTGAATGATTTGAGATAAAGCATTTTGGTAGTAGACACTATCTTCGTCAGAAAGCTCAATCCGTGCCAGATGCGCAATTTTTTCTACAGACAATTTATCGATGAGCATAATTTTGTTCTCTATTTAACCTAATTGGTGTTTTAAAGCCCGGGTTGGTTAAGGCTTTCAGCCAAGTCTTCCAGCTTAAGTGTTTTTGCGGCGTTGACTCGACTGCCATGCTATTTTACGGTAAAGTAAACTGAAATGACAAATGTTTTAATCTAGTTCAAGGGTCACCATATGTTAAAGAAGTTAAGAGGTCTGTTTTCTACTGATCTATCTATTGATTTAGGTACAGCGAATACGCTCATCTATGTGCGTGATAAAGGTATCGTGCTTAACGAACCTTCAGTTGTCGCATTACGTGATGAGAATGGCCAAAAGCATGTTGCAGCTGTTGGGTTGGAGGCTAAGCGTATGCTGGGCCGTACTCCGGGTAATATCAATGCCATTCGGCCTTTGAAAGATGGTGTGATTGCTGATTTTTTTGTAACAGAAAAAATGTTACAACATTTTATTCATAAAGTTCATGAGCACAGTTTTTTTCGCCCAAGCCCACGAGTACTTGTATGTGTACCTTGCGGCTCTACACAAGTGGAGAGGCGAGCTATTCGTGAATCTGCCTTAGGTGCAGGAGCGCGCGAAGTGTATCTGATAGAAGAACCTATGGCAGCTGCTTTAGGATCAGGCATGCCAGTTGAAGAAGCTAGTGGTTCCATGGTTGTTGACATTGGTGGTGGCACCACAGAAGTTGCCATCATTTCGTTGAGTGGTATTGTTTATCATCAGTCTGTCCGTATTGGTGGAGATCGCTTTGATGATTCGATCATCAGTTATGTACGCCGAAACTATGGCACTTTAATTGGTGAGACTACTGCAGAGAGAATAAAACAGACCATCGGTACAGCTTTTCCAGGCAGTGATGTTGCGGAGCTTGAGGTTCGTGGGCGTAATTTGTCAGAAGGTATTCCTCGCAGTTTCACTTTGAGCTCAAATGAGGTGCTTGAAGCATTACAAGAACCTTTGTCAGGTATTGTTGGTGCGGTGCTGGCCGCTCTTGAGCAGGCCCCACCGGAGCTTGCCGCTGATATTGCTGAACGAGGAATGGTGATTACTGGTGGCGGTGCATTAATGAATAATCTTGACCGTCTGCTGATGGAAGAAACTGGATTGCCAGTTATTATAGCTGAAGATCCACTGACCTGTGTTGCACGTGGTGGTGGAAAAGCGCTTCAGAGCATCAGTGGTATCAAAGGAGATTATCTGTCAACCGGGTGATAGCAACAAAGAGAGTTCATATTGGAAGAATGTTTCCTGCTAAACCATCTTTAGGTGCACGTTTTAGTTTGCTTCTCATTCTGTCTTGGCTAATTTGGGTAGGAGAAACACATTCCCCATATGTTCGTTACATAAGAGATGGCTTGTCATATGTAGCTTTACCTTTGCAATGGACAGTTGATTGGCCTATCGCTAACATAGGTTGGGCTCTTGAGAGTTTGCAATATAATCAACAGTTGGTTGAAGAAAACCGACGCTTGAAAAGTGATATGGTTATTTTGCGCAATACTATTCAACAAATGACTGTTTCGCAATCGGAAAATGAGCAACTGAAAGCTTTGCTTGATTCTTATAAAGAGCAGAAGCATATAGCTGCAAAACTATTAGCTGTTCAAGGTGATTCACTGGTACAGCAAATGGTATTTAATAAAGGTAAGCAAGATGGTGTTGAGCCAGGGCAAGCTGTAGTTGATGCATTTGGGTTGGTAGGACAAGTAACACGAGTAACACCCAGGCGCAGTACAGTGCTGTCCATACTGGATTTAAAAAGCGCTGTACCCGTTCAAAGTTTACGAACAGGCATTCGAGGCATTATCATGGGCGGTGGTGCTAATGGTAAATTATCTCTCATTAACATGCCAAGTCATATCGATATTGAACCAGGCGATTTATTTGTTACCTCAGGTTTAGGTGAGAGGTATCCTTATGGTTACTCTGTAGGGAAAGTTTTAAGTGTAGCGAGAGAACATGGCGATGGTTTTGCACAAATTGATTTGTTGCCAAGTGCTCGTTTGGAGCGTTCAAGATTAGTGTTATTACTAGCAACGCGAATGGTTAAGTAATATGGATACTTCTTTGCGCCTGATGATTTATTTGCAGATGCTGGTTTGTTTAACGATAGCGGTTGTTCTCTCTATTTTACCTATGCCTAGAAGCATTAACTTGATGCAGCCGAACTGGGTTCTTTTGTGTTTAATTTATTTTTGGTTGCAGCCACACAAGTTGTGTGGTTTAGGAATGGCTTGGCTAATAGGTCTTTTGCTCGATAGCCTCATGGGAACAAATCTGGGGATTCATGCTGCTTTGTTGGTTATTATTGGCTATTTAACCCTCAAGAGCAGCATGCGTATTTCTGTATGGCCTAAATGGCAGCAGATATTAACAGTATTTCTTTTGTTATCGTGCTATCAACTGTTTTCATTGTTTGTGTTTAAAGATTATATCAGTGAAATTTCTATTTTAGCGTTGTTAATTTCTTTGGTATCAGGTGCTGCTTTATGGCCATTGATATATTCGCTATTAAGCAGCTTCAATTATGCCTCAGCTAATTATAATCACTCATGAGAGGTATGCTTAAAAAAAGCAATCAATATAGAGTATATCTGTTAAGTTTGGTGTTTTTGATCCTATCAAGCGCTGCTTTTTTTACTAATATGGAACGGATTGTCCAAAACTCAACTTTGCTAGAGGGTTATTTTAAAAATACACCATATCAACTATCTATTGGCAGCAAACAGTTTGCGTGGGAGGGTATTGCACCTGTTCTAACTGTAAAGCAAGTGGTGCTTAATAAAAAATCTGACCTATCAGAGGACTTGATTTGCAAAAGTGTAGAGGCTCAAGAAATTATTGGGCATATTCGATTATGGCAAAGTTTATGGCAAAGGCGAGTTATTTTAAAAAAAGTTGATATTAAGGCGCCAAAAATTATTCTCATTAACAGTAGTCGTCGGCCTTTAAAGTTAGAAGGCAGCAGCTCGGATAGTTTGGGTGTCATATTGTTATCTTCTCTGCAAAATATCAGTAAACAATTAAAAATCGACAAATTATTGATTCATGATTTAATTGTATATGAGCAAAAAAAAGAAAGTAACCTATTGGTTGCAAAAATTGATAAATTGGTGTGGCGTCAGCTAAAAAAGGGAAATACAGATACGCACTATATTGCTGAATTGGCATTGTCATTTGATCATATTCACCCGAAGTTGTGGTTTGGGGATAAAGTCAAAAATATCCGAGGTATCGGCGGTCGATTAATCACCAGTTTTGAAATATCCTTCGATGCTGGCAGTTGGTATTTGTCTGAGGGGCAATTGAAAATTAAGGATCTTATACTTGATAATAAAAAAATATTTGAGCAGGCTTCTTTTGATGTCAATATTGAAGATATTTTTTCAGATAAGCTTCATGCTAAAATTACTAATGCAAAAATAATTAATCACAAAAACAGAATAAATTTCTCCACAATAGAGGGCAAATCATCAATCATAAATGGAGATGTTCAGCTTGAGTTTTCTTCAGAGATATTACCTTTGGGGAAAATTCTCAAGGTTTTTCAGTTATCTTCTTTGGATTTAGGTGAACACTGGAATTTTAATTTAGATGATCTGATTGTGCCACAAAGCACAATTGTTCTAAAATGGCCTCATGATGCCCCAATCAATTGGACAGTACAGGCAGATTTTGAAAGAGCTGCGCTGAAATCTTCATACAACCAACTGGCTATACAAGAGATCAAAGGACATATTTACGGTAACCAATTAAAAGGAGAATTAACATTTGATTGTATGCCAAAAATGCCTAATTTAGCTCAATGCAAGAAGGAAGCTGGTCCAGACGATATAATCTCTGCATCACTACAATGGAGGCAAGAGGAAAAAGGGAGATATAGGTGGAGCTTAGTTAATTTAGCTTTACAGCTTTGTGGTTTAACTGCTCATAGCCAGGGACACCTCTGGTATGAAAATGAAAAGCCTTATTTGGAGCTTATGGGGGATATACAGCATTTGTCTTTAGGCAATGCTCTTCGTTTACTGATGCCTTACATTCCAAATGAAGGTTTGCAGCAGTGGTTACTATCTGCTTTAGACTCACCTGAGTCTGTGTCAGGAAAGTATCTGATTAAAGGGCCTCTCGATCGATGGCCATGGCCTGAAGATAGTACTTTACAAGCTGATTTGGAAGTGAAGCAATTTGATTTTCATTTTCATGAAAATTGGCCCCCTCTAAAAAATGTTGATGCCTATATCAGTGTGCAAGGTAAGAAATTAAAACTATTAACACTTGGTGGTACTTTACACCAAGCACCGATTATCAAGGCTGAATCAGAATTTTCTTATATCGATAACATTAATACAATACCAGTTACTGTCACAAGCAAGGCTCCTCTTGATTCAATCATTGCTATGCTGCAAAAAAGCTCTGTAGCCAGTGATGCTTTTACAGCGCTAGAAGATTTTTCTGCAGAAACTGACTTGAAAATTGATTTGGTCATTCCAATTGATGATGATGAAAAATTTAAGATGCGAGGTCAAGCAACACTGAGTCAAGGTCAATTTTATCTAATGAAAAACAATGCTTTTGTTGTTAAAGACTTCTCAGGTAAATTATCCTTGAGTCAAGATGTGATGTCTATTAACCCTGCGTTGGATGCAGTTTTTAAAGATGCAGATAAGGATAGATTAACGGTTCAAATTCAAGGCGAAGGCAATCTTTTAATTCATGACACAAAGAAAAATACAACTGGCTTCACCTATCAAACAGCTATGGATGTTAATTATCATCAAGTTGATGATGGTGAGCCCTCTTTTTATGTAAAATTTAATGCAAAGAAAGGATATTCACAACTAACACAACTTAATAAATTATTAAATAAACATTTATATGCTTTAAATGGCACCATTGTTAAAAAATTAAATTACTGTCACGTTGATGTTTCTGGTGCAAATAAAATGAATGTTGAATTAGAAAGCCTTAAAGAAAAGAATGGGAACAACAACGCTGAGCAGTGGAAGCTGAATGGAAAAATCACACACTTTGATGATGAGGAATTTCTATACTTATTGCATTTCATCATAGATCATTTCGAATATTCAACTAAAATCAACACGCCTTTTTTTATTGATTCTTTAAAAATAAATCAGGCTTATTTGTTGGGTCAGCCACTGGACCATCTTGATATATCCATGTACAAGAAAAATTTTGGGTACGAACTAT
Organism: uncultured Legionellales bacterium; assembly: GCA_964352915.1. Classification (GTDB taxonomy): domain Bacteria; phylum Pseudomonadota; class Gammaproteobacteria; order PIVX01; family PIVX01; genus CAYGTQ01. The sequence goes on along the minus strand of CAYGTQ010000033.1, from coordinate 5,528 downwards.
TTTTAAATGGAGAACAGATCAAAGGGAAAATACATTGTGATCATGATTTTAAAAATTGGTATGCAAATTTTAGAGAACTGTACTTGAAAAAAGAATCACAGGGAAACTTTAAAGAAATCAATACAAATAACATCCCTAATGTTAGAGTTCATGTTGATAAACTTTATTGGCGAGGAGAAAAAGTTGGTAAACTTGATGGTTTACTTATCACTAAATTTTTGAAAACTAAAGCATCGCTTTTAAATTTGGCAGATGACAGATTTGATTGGCGTGATTGGCATAAACCGCACTTTTTACTTCATATAGATTTCGCTAACATTAGCCATTTTTGGCAATATTTAGGCTTTTCTGGTTTTGATAGTCGCTCAGGGCATATGAATATGAAAATATATTGGCCTCCAAGCGTTGAAAAAGTACAAATAAAACACTTGTCTGGCCCTGTTAAGTTTAGATTAAATTCAGCACACATCACATTGAACCCTAAGAGCGCTCAGAGCCAGGGGTTGGCTCGTATGTTAAGCTTATTTAACGTTAACAAGCTGCCTAGGCGTTTAATGCTTGATTTCAGTGATATTACCCAGAATAAACATCAATTCAAACAGATTGCAGGTAATGCGCACTTAAATGATGGTATTGTGCACATAGAGCATATGGCATTAAACGGTTCAGATGCTAATGTTAATTTATCAGGAACAGCTAATTTAATCAATCGCCAGCTTGATTTGAGCATGATACTTATTCCACAAATAACATCTGGTTTGCCATTGGTTGCGACTGTGATTGGTACGCCTGTTTTAGGTCTGGCCACTTGGCTTGCTTCTAACCTGATAGGTGATACGATTAATCAGATTTCAAAGTATGAATTTAAAATAACAGGTGACTGGCTTAATGCAAAAATTTCACGTGTAAAGCCAAATTCTAGAAAGAAAGATAAATCCAAGCAATAGATTAAGAAATATTTAGAGGGAAAAATGAACATTTTAAAAACTTCGAAAAATTCCATGCTTTCTATAGCTGATATTGATGAGAAATCCATTGATAAAGTCATGGGAAAAATTCTTAACTATTCTATCAATGAAGCTGATATTTATTTTCAAACAGTTTTTCAAGAATTTTGGTTGTTAGAAGATGGCCAAGTGAAAGATGCTAGTTACCATGAAGACAAAGGTGTGGGTGTGCGTGCTGTTAGTGGTGAAAAAACTGGCTTTGCTTATTCAGATGAAATTAGTCTACAAGCTATTGAGGATGCTGCTAATGCTGTAAAGCAAATTGGTACGCAAGGGCAATCAATATCAACCCGAGTGATGTCACCTTCTGAGCGCGAAACTAGCCTGTATGGGACTCAAAACCCTTTGCATGGTATATCTATTCAAGAGAAAATCGAATTTTTACAAGACATTGATCGCATTGCTCGTCATGCTGATCCTAGAATTACTCAAGTCAATGCTACCTTAGCATGCTCTCATGAGACAGTATTAATTGTTTCTCCTGAGGGAGGTTGGCAGGCAGATATAAGGCCTTTGGTACGTATAAATGTCAGTGTTTTAGCTGAGCAGGAAGGGCGGCGAGAGCGCGGTAACGCTGGTGGTGGTGGCCGTTTTGAATTTGATATCTTACGACAGAAAAACATGCAAGATTCGTATGCTAAAGAAGCAGCCCGTCAAGCATTGGTCAATTTAGAAGCTGGAGATGCACCTGCTGGTAGCATGACAGTAGTTTTAGGGCCTGGTTGGCCTGGCATTTTATTGCATGAAGCAGTGGGGCATGGTCTAGAAGGCGATTTTAATCGCAAAGGCACCTCAATATTTTCAAACCGCATTGGTGAAAGGGTGGCAGCACCTGGTGTGACTGTTGTTGATAATGGCCACATACCTGATAGGCGGGGTAGCCTGAATATAGATGATGAAGGCACTTTGACACAGGAAAACGTACTTATTGAAGATGGGATCCTGAAAGGCTACATGTGCGATAAAATGAATGGCCGCTTGCTTGGTTGTGGCTCAACAGGGAATGGTCGCCGCGAATCATATGCTCATATGCCTATGCCACGAATGACCAATACTTATATGTTAGCAGGTCAACATGAACCGCAAGAAATTATCAGCTCAGTAAACAAAGGGATCTATGCTGTCAACTTCGGAGGGGGCCAAGTCGACATTACTTCTGGCCAATTTGTATTTTCAGCCAGCGAAGCTTATATGATTGAAAATGGTAGAATTACAAGACCTATTCGAGGTGCTACTTTAATTGGCTGTGGGCCAGAAGCTTTAAAATATGTCAGTATGATTGGCCATGATATGGCTCTGGATGACGGGGTTGGTGTGTGCGGTAAAGATGGGCAAAGCGTGCCTGTAGGTGTTGGACAGCCGACCATTAAAATTGATGCTATGACGGTTGGTGGCACTCAAGTTGATTCGTAAATATATGAGGTTAGTATGAGAAAAGAAATAGCAAACCAATATGAAGCATGTTTTTCCTCAGTTATTGATTCCGTGTTAAAACAAACGGTGTCTAAAAATGCGACCGCCAGTGAAGTTAGCTTGAGTATTACGCAAGGATTATCTATTGCAGTTCGTTTAGGTGATGTGGACACTGTAGAGCATACAAAAGATAAAGCCATTGGTATCACAGTTTATTTTGGCCAACGTAAAGGCTCAGTCAGCACCACAGATACTTCTGAAAGTGCTATAGAGAAAGCGGTGGATAAAGCATGTGAAATAGCTCAATCTATGGTGGAAGATCCTTGTGTCGGTTTAGCTGATCCTGAGCTAATGGCTACGGATTACCCAGAGCTATCTTTATATCATCCATGGGATATCAGCGTTGATGAAGCTGTTAATCTTGCTATTGGTTGTGAAAATGTGGGTCGCCATCATGCGTCTATCACCAATTCGGATGGTGTTTCATTAAACACCTACCAGGGTTATCAAATGTATGGTAACAGTTATGGATTTAAAGGAGGCTATGCTACAACACGCCATAACGTGAGCTGTGTGCTTATTGCTGGAGAAGGCTCGGGGATGAAGCGTGACTATTATTATACAGTTGCTCGAAGTCATCACGATCTTGAAAACTTAGAAGAAGTGGCAGCACAGGCAGCTAAAAATACGCTAGCGCGCCTTAATGCAAAAAGTGTCGATACTTGCCAAGTGCCTGTTATTTTTAGCTCTGAAGTTGCACGTTCTTTACTAGGTGGATTTTTGTCTGCTGTCAGTGGAGGCCAGCTCTATAGAAAATCATCATTTTTATTAGACAGTCTTGGTAAGCAGATTTTTCCAGATTGGATCAGTATGGTAGAAAAACCACATATGGCTAAAGGACTTGCAAGCTCACCGTTTGATGATGAAGGAGTGGCAACTAAAGAACGTTCACTGGTAGATAGCGGTGTTTTGAAACAATATATTCTCAGTAGTTACAGTGCTCGACGATTGGGTATGACAACAACTGGCAATGCCGGTGGATTACACAATTTGATTGTATCCAACAGTTCGGTCACATTTTCAGAAATGATTAAGCATATCAAGCAAGGGTTTTTAGTCACAGAGCTTATGGGGCATGGTGCTAATGTGGTCACAGGCGACTATTCCCAAGGTGCTTCTGGATTTTGGATTGTTAATGGGGAAATTGCTTATCCTGTTGAAGGTGTAACCATTGCCGGCAACTTGATTGAGATGTATCAAAACATTGAAGCTATTTCTACAGATACAGATCATAGAGGCACAGTACAGACAGGCTCTATTTTGTTGAATAAAATGACTGTGGCTGGAGGATAGTTGGCGTTAAATAACCCCTATTGTCTTTATTGCTTTACAGTAAAAAATTTATTAGGTTGAGGGTTGGCCTCGAAGAAGAGATGCAAGCTATCTACCACATTTGGTTATTATTTATCTTTTTTATGCCGGCTTTTAAGCTTTGCATTTTTACGTAGCTCAGTGACATAACCTAAACTTTTAAGATCAGGCATTCTATCAATAATTAAATGTTGATACAGATGATCAGTTTCATGTTGAAATACTCGGGCTTCAAATCCTGACATTTCTTTTTTAATCCATGTGCCATCTATCGTTTGGTATTTGCATTTGATGCGCTCAAAGCGTTGCACTTCTCCAGCCAGCTCTGGAAGAGAATAACAAGCCTCCCATTCAAGTGCTGTCGACTGTCCTACCGGCGTGCAAGAAGGGTTGATAACGACGGTTAGAGGAACTTCAGGTTTACCTTCGTTAAGCATATGAGGCACTTGAAATAGAAAAAGTGACCAATCTATACCTACTTGTGGTGCTGCTAGTCCAACGGGCATGGAGTCAATTCTTTGTTCAAGATGTTCAATAGTCAGTTTCATGCGCCTGATCACTTGATGCAACCTGGGGTTATTAAAATCAGTAATGACCTGAGCTGGTTGGCGCAACACAGGGTGCCCCATTTTAGTGATCTCGAAAGGAGCTAATGGAAGAGTCATCGTGTTATTCCCCAATATATTCGTGCAAAAAAGGCACAAGGCAACAAATGTAATGTATTTATAATCCAAAATAGATCTAGATAAATAAAAACTCATATTTAATTTTATCAATAAGCAAGTTGCTCATCAAGGGATATCATAGTGCGCACCTCAGGCGCCGCACGCCTAATAAAATTATTGCAGCACTCAATAATCAAAGGAAAGATGATTGAATTAATTTTTTATTCCACACAATTTAAAAATAAAAATTTACAAGGATTTTATCGTTGTTTATTCTCAAATTTAAATTCAAACCCTAGGCTATATAGTTTTCTTAAAACTGTAATAACTTCCTTCCTTTGCATGTGGTTTAATAAACTGAAGTGATAAGTATATTATTTAGGTGATGGTTTATTATATTGATTTTATAAATACTATAAAATAGTTGAGTTTTATAATGCATAATTGGCTGAAATAATGTTGTGGCGGTTTATCTGACGTTTCATATTGAAGCTCATGGCATATAATTTCCAGAGATATTTTATCAGGTTTCCTTTTGCGCAATCATCAAATTTTTGTAAAGTTGCAAAGCTTCATCTCTTTGTTGCGCTGATTTTATTTCAAATTAATCTATCAGTTTTTACCGATTATTTTATCGCATGCCTTAACCCAATCCCCTTGGTGAATAATGGAGGATAAATTTTTAGAATGCATGGGCAAGAGTTTTTCTAGTCTCTTTTATACCCTTCTTGAATGAAGGCGCGAAAAAAGGTTTGCGGTGAAGTGTGATTTATGATCAAATGGGCGAATGATATTAAATCTAAGCGCATCAGATAAAGCAGAGCTTAAAGCCCGGCATAGGCTTGAAAGAGATGGTCGGATACGTGATCGTATTAAGGCAGTACTGGCCTATGCTGAGGGCTACAGCTACAGTCATATTGCGGAAATGCTCTTATTGGACGATGAGACGATACGCCGTCATGTGGATGATTACTTTTCCGAGAAGAAGTTATCGACAGCCAACGGTGGCTCTGAGGAAAAGCTTGATAAATCACAGAGCCAGAAGCTGGTGGCCCATATTGAGTCCAGCCTG
>CAYGTQ010000032.1:0-17518 GCA_964352915.1 uncultured Legionellales bacterium | reverse complement strand
TGAGGAAAATCGGTTACAATAATAAGCGGTTGCATTGTTGAGTTGAATCCACCTCTTTTGAATATTGTCGCTGTCCTTTACACGAGCAGATGAAGTTTGGTTTAGTTGGTAAAGGGCTGAGGCATCAAACAGAGCTTGCATCGCCACATTCTAACTAATTTAGGAGCCCAGCATTTGATGTTGATATATAAAGTATAAATAGCTACAATATTAGGTTATTGGGATGATTTTAGCAATTTCATTTTTTAACTAGTAGCGTAATCCATTTGAGCATCTATTCTCATGTGATGTAGCTAGGCAGTCGACTGAAGGTGATATCAATCTTTTCACCGCTGTTTTTTGATAGCTGTGCTGCAGCGCTAAAGGCCAAGACATCTTTACACATGACTAGGCAAAAGCTTGAATTTGACTTTATGGGTACTGTATTAACAAGGGTAACAGCTTCATCATTTAGCTGAATATTTAATTTATCTCCTGATGAAAGCGGTTCTTTATGGCAGAGTTCTGCAATCAACAAGCGATTGGCAGGTTGGTTGCGAAAATGCATGCGTGCAATGATTTCTTGACCCAAATAGCAACCTTTATCAAGACTAATTCCATCCAACAAGTGATAGTTCAAGTGGTGTGGCGTGAATTGTAAGCTTGTTTTTTGATGAATAAAAGCTATGCCACGCCTGATATTTAAAAAATGCCAGATTTGGTTTTGATAAGATTGAATGGAAGCTGAAGCTTGATCCCATAGCTGTGTAATAGCTTCAAGGTTCGAGCTGTATATTTCAAAACGTGGTAGTTTATTTGTTTTATTAATAATGAACACGTTGTCTCGTATTTCAATCCGTGGTTTTGATAAGTCAAAGTTTAAAAATTGAGGCGCAAGCATCCCTGTAAGGCTGATCCCACACATCTGATCAGAAAAATCTTCAATCAGAACCTTAGAAAAATAAGCGTATTTTTTTAAAGTATCAATTAATACTGCAGTCAAGCTTTTGTCTGTTTGTAAAAAGATCTCATCATCTAGTTGGAATACATACAACGAAGCAAGCACTCTTCCTTTGCTGTTACTATAGCAGGCGAGGGATACGCCATTTTTTTTCACATCAGCCATATCACATGAAAGTTGCCCTTGCAGGAAGTTATGACAATCTTCTCCTGATATTTTCACCAATCCTAAATGACTGAGTTCGAATAAAGCATTATAGGTTGTTAATAGGGGCTCATCATGATTATCATAAGGGTAGAGTTCAGGTTGATAGCCTTGAATATGGATATGATCTAAAAGTCTTGCTACATTAGACTGGGTCATTAAAACACCACATGGGTAAAACACATACAATGAATATTAACACATCTTTGGTAGGTTGGCGATGTCGTCGTGGTATGCTCGAATTAGATGAAATTTTATTGCCTTTTTTTGAGAAAAATTATGCATCACTTAATGAAAATGAGCAGATACTATTCGCACAGTTGCTTGATGAGGCAGATCCAGATTTATGTGCATGGCTGTTGTATGGACATCTACCTGAGAATGCTCAGTTTTCAGCACTTATTGAGAAAATAAAAGCTGCTTAGCTGTATTTCCCGATGCAGAGTGTGTGAATTATGCCATACTTAATTTATCTGCTGGTTTTTATGCTCACAGGGGCTAAACATGAGTGAAAATAACATTGATGCGCTGTTGGTGCAGCAGGTGTTATCAGGGGATAAAGAAGCTTTCAGCATTCTAGTTTTAAAATACCAAAACCGGTTACTTAACGGTGTTAGAAAAATTATCAGCGATCAATCCATAGCCATGGACGTTGTTCAAGAGAGTTTCTATAAGGCTTACAAAGCTTTGGGTAATTTTCGTGCAGACAGTGGCTTTTATACCTGGCTGTACCGTATCGCGATTAATACGGCGAAAAATTATGCTATTTCAAGCGATCGCAGGCCGCCTGATGTTGACATTGATTTTCAAGATGCGGAGCAAATATTAGGCAAATCTAATTTGAGTGAACATGCTGATCCTCAACACGAATTACTACGCGATGAGTTGCAGGAAAAAGTTATTGCTGCTCTCAATCAATTGCCCGAAGATTTAAAAAATGCTTTAATTTTGTGCGAAATAGGAGGGCTTTCCTACGAAGAAATCTCAAAAGTGATGAATTGTCCTGTTGGAACGGTTCGTTCGCGAATTTTTCGTGCAAGGAATGCTTTGGATAAAGTCATTCAACCTCATATGGATGAATAATCGTGGAGGAAAGTGCTCATGGCTGATATAATGGAAGAAATTTCAACGCTGATGGATGGTGAGCAAACTTCAGCTGAGGAGATCGATTTGATTGATAATCTGCGCAATAATGAAGAATTAAAGCAAAGATGGCAGCGCTTTCACCTGCTTAGAGATATTCTGCAGGAAAATAAGGAAGAAGCTCAGCTCAAAGAGATGCTCCACAACATCATCCATAAAAACGGTCAAGAATAAGCTTGATCGCATCAGCACTTAACAGTGTTATTGTAACGTGCCAAATCTCACATCGATCATTCGTAATTTTTCTATTATTGCACACATTGATCATGGAAAATCAACACTAGCTGATCGCCTTATTGAACTTTGCGGTGCATTGGATGCAAGGGAAATGTCTGCTCAATTACTTGATGATATGGACATTGAGCGTGAGCGTGGTATCACCATTAAAGCACGCAGCGTCACTTTAAATTACACAGCAGAGGATAAGCAGACTTATCAGCTTAACCTAATTGATACTCCAGGCCATGTTGATTTCGCTTATGAAGTATCCAGATCATTAGCCGCTTGTGAAGGTGCTTTGCTGCTGGTTGATGCCGCTCAAGGGGTTGAGGCTCAGACAGTAGCTAATTGTTATAATGCGATTGAACAGGGCTTAATGGTAATGCCTGTTCTGAACAAAATGGATCTCCCTCAAGCAAATCCAGACGATGTTTGTGTGCAGATAGAAGATGTTATTGGGCTGGATGCAACAGATGCTTATCGGGTTAGCGCTAAAACTGGTGATGGCGTAAGAGCATTGCTTGAAGCTATTGTAAAACATATCCCTGCGCCCTCTGGAAAATCTGATGAAACACTGCAAGCGCTAATTATTGACTCATGGTTTGATACGTATCTAGGCGTTGTATCACTTATTTGCATTAAGCAAGGACAACTGAGCACAAAAGACAAAGTGATCATAATGTCTACAGGAGAAATTTATCAAATAGAACAAATTGGTAAGTTTACACCAAAACGAGTGCCGGTGGACAAAGTAGTTGCAGGCGAAGTTTGCTATATCACCACAGGTGTTAAACAAGTGGACGCGGTGCCGGTGGGGGATACAATTACTTCGGTACGCAATCCAATAGATAAGGCGCTTCCAGGGTTTAAAAAGGTGAAACCATTGGTTTACGCAGGTGTTTATCCTGTAGATAGCAATGCTTATCATTCTTTTAGAGATGCTTTATCCAAATTGCGATTGAACGATGCTGCACTTAGCTATGAACCAGAATCTTCCAGCGCTTTAGGGCTAGGATTTAGGTGTGGATTTCTTGGCATGTTGCACATGGAGATTGTTCAAGAGCGTCTGGAGCGAGAGTATGATTTAGATTTAATCACAACAGCACCTACAGTCATTTATCAAGTAGAAACAAGATCGGGGGAAACTGTCATAGTTGACAGCCCATCTAAATTACCTGAAATACAGAAAATCAGTGTTATCCGCGAGCCTATTGCTGAGGCGCATATTTTAGTTCCACAAGAATTTATAGGCACTGTTGTGCAGCTTTGCCTGGATAGGCGCGGAGTGCAGAAAAAGATGCTTTATTCAGGGATGCAAGTATCGCTCACTTTTGATTTACCAATGAGCGAAATTGTTTTAGATTTTTATGATAGACTAAAATCATCTTCTCGTGGTTATGCTTCGCTTGATTATGCTTTCAGTCATTATCAAGAATCTGATCTTGTCAAAGTAGATATCCTAATAAATCGAGAGCAAGTAGAGCCTCTAGCAATTATTGCCCATAGGAGTAAAGCTCATCATCACGGAAAAAAAATTGCTGATGCATTAAAGGAATTGATTCCTAGGCAGATGTATGATGTTGCTGTTCAGGCAGCGCTTGGCAACCAAATTATAGCAAGAACGACCATTAAGGCATTACGCAAGAACGTAACAGCTAAATGTTATGGTGGCGATATAAGTCGTAAACGTAAATTGCTTGAAAAACAGAAAAAAGGGAAAAAGCGTATGAAGCAAATTGGACAAGTTCAAATACCTCAACAAGCATTTTTAGCTGTATTGAAGATACATTCAGAATAACCTATGATAACTTTCCAAACCTATAAATTTAAACTTTAATGAGTAAGCTATGAATATTGATTTCCAAGTGGTTTTAACAGCGATACTGTTTATAGATATTTTAATTGTTGCAGTCTATAAGTTGTTTTTCAAAAGGCGTTTAAATAAAATCCCTTTCATAGTAGAGCAAGCATTGTCGTTTCTACCAGTTTTATTAGTGATCTGGGTGTTGCGCTCTTTTATCTTAGAGCCTTATCGTATTCCATCTTCTTCTTTGGAACCTAGTTTACTTATTGGCGATTTGATTGTCGTTAATAAATTTCAATATGGTATTCGTTCTCCAATTTCAAACCATGTTTTGTGGCACTTAAAAGAGCCTAAACAAGGCGATGTTGTGGTGTTTCGTGTGCCTTTTGATAATAAGACTTATTATATCAAACGTATTATTGGTGTTCCTGGTGATCGCGTGCAATATAAAGATCGAAAAGTTTTTGTCAATGGTTTTGAGGCAAAACAAAGCTTCATTGATTATGCTATTAATTCTGATCATAAAGCAGTCTCGCATTATAAAGAACAGTTAGGTGCAGTTGAGCATGATATTTATTTGCGCTATGCACGCCCAGAGGCAGATTATGATGTTGTTGTTCCTGACGGACATTATTTTGTGATGGGGGACAATCGTACGGACAGTGCAGATGCACGATATTGGGGTTTTGTGCCTTTTGATAACTTTATTGGTCAGGCATTTGCTGTGTGGATGAGCTGGGATGGCGACCAAACTACCGTTCGCTGGCATAGGATTGGTAAACTGATCCATTAGTGTATTGAAAAACACCGGCATTGTGTTAAAATATGACCATATTGTCCTTATGATTGCTAACTTGAGGTATTGATGAAGCCTGCCTGCAGCGCACTTGGTTATTGGTTTAAAAACAAGAAGTTGCTTCAACTTGCTTTAACACATCGCAGCTGCAGCAGAGATAATAATGAGCGGCTTGAATTTTTGGGAGATGCGTTGCTGAGCAGCATAATTTCCTCTTATCTATATGCGCTGGAACCAGCTATTGCCGAAGGCCTTTTAACCCGTTATCGAGCAGAATTGGTAAAAAAAGACACATTGGCAGAGTTAGCCCAAGAGCTTTCTGTTGGGCCGTCTATTCGCATGAGCATCAGCGAGAAGAAATCAGGTGGATTAAAAAAACCGTCCATTTTAGCTTCAACTCTGGAGGCATTGATTGCAGCCATTTATCTTGATGGGGGTTATCAAGCCTGCGAAAAAACTATACTTAAATGGTTCAGTACTCGTTTGGCTGAACTGCACCAGCTGGGTGAACATAAGGATCCAAAATCTTTGCTCCAAGAGTATATACAATCAAAACAGCTGCCTTTACCTACCTATTCTGTAGAGAAAATAGAAGGGAGTGATCACAACCAAACTTTTTTTGTGGCATGCTCAGTGGCTGGTTTAGATGGTATTGCTCACGGGCAAGGGCGCTCACGTAGAATCGCTGAAGGGCATGCAGCAGCTCAACTTATGAGGGTTATTTCATGAACAAAATCATGCGCTCAGGCGTCGTAGGTATTATTGGCAAGCCTAATGTCGGCAAGTCGACCTTGCTCAATGAGATGTTGGGTAAGAAGGTCAGTATTACCTCTTCTAAGGCCCAGACTACTCAAAAGAATATTATCGCCATAGATAATACGGATGACTACCAAATGGTTTTTGTAGATACGCCAGGCATTCATGATCGCACCTCTCATAAATATTACCGCCATTTAAATGCCCTGGCTCGAAATACGGCACAGGAAGTCGATGTATTGCTGTATTTATGTGATGATCGGGGATGGAATGAGCAAGATGAGCTAATTTGGTCACTGCTTGCCATTCAAGACATACCTCACATTATTTGCATTAATAAAGTAGATAAAATAAAAAATAAAAGCCAATTATTTAAACAGTTGTCCATACTTAAAGAAAGATCTCAATCTGAAAATTTATTACCGATATCAGCATTTCGTCGTGTTAATCTATCTGTATTAAAAAATTTATTGCTCGAGCAATTGCCAGAGCAACCTAAACTGTATAATTCAAGTGCCCTTGTTTCACAAGAGAATGATCATATCCTTGAGATTATCCGTGAGAAAATTTTCAGGTTAACTGGCCAGGAGATCCCCTATGAAATGGTATTATCTATGCGCCAACAAACGGACTCAGCTGCAATAAGGCATATTTTTGTAGATATCATGGTTAAAAAATCTGGTCAAAAAGCTATTTTACTAGGCAAATATGGACATAAAATGCGTGATATTGGTACTTTAGCGAGGCTTGATATCGAGAAGCTTATTCAGAAAAAGGTATGCTTAAAGTTATGGGTTAAGGTCTGTGAAATTAGCCAAATTGAAGCAGAAGCTCAAACTCATGGCTCTTACTTAATGCAGCCCATAGCGCAGTCACCTAGGTAGGTAGTTATTGATGCTAAGCCTGGTCTCACAACCTGCTTTTGTAATCCATAGACGTGCCTATCTTAATTCCAGCTGGATGCTCTACTTATTAACTCAGGACTTTGGCCGGGTAACAGCTGTTGCGAAAGGTGCAAGGCGAGCCAGCCATCAAGCACGCCATCATTGCCAACCGCTCAGAGCTATTCAGCTAACTGCTAAAGGTCGTGGGCAGCTATTAACTGTTTATAATATTGATACAGGGCCTTCTTATAAAATAAAAACAAATCGCTTTAAGTATGGCTTATATCTTAATGAATTAATTATGAAATTACTCCATGAGCACGATGAGTGTTCAGGTATTTATCATGCCTACAACAAAGCCATACAAGCTCTGGCTGAATGCACTGTGATTGCCCCAGCTTTAAGGATTTTTGAAAAAACTCTACTGAAAGAACTGGGATACGGTATTGATTTCCATAAAGAAGCGGGCACTGAATACAGCATCCAGCCACAAAGTTATTATCGATTTTTTGTCAGTATTGGCTTTAAAAAAACCAACTCAACTGTTTTATCTCATACCAGCCATACTTTTCTGGGCAAACATTTGATTAATATTGCACAAGATCATTACCCTGATGGCACCACTTGCCGGATCGCAGATTCTATCATGAGTGCAACCATCAACCAGATCCTTTTTGGCAAAGGATTAACCAGTAAAAAATGGTTATTTGCTTCGTCCTAACTGCACGATTTCACTTTGTATTCGCCAATCGATTTAAAAACAAAATTCTATATCCTAAATTGAGCATCATCTTCAGCAGAGTCACTCTCTTGATCTGGCTCGAAGCGCTTTACCAGCGCCTGTACACCAGGAGTTACAGCTGATTGTTCTGTTCTCGACATGCTTTGTTCAACTGCAAGAACCGCTTCTGTTGACGCTGATGCGCTGTAAGTATGAACATAGGATGACATAGTTTTATCTAAATGAGCAGCTAACTTACCCCTTTGTGTGGGTTTTGAGCTTGCTACCAACAAAGACTGGGATGAGTCGGCGGTAGCCTCCTTATACTGATGATAGCCTTGTGAATTATAGCCATCAAATACTTGTCTTGAAAGAAACTCAGAATCTGCTTGTTCACTGCGATGTTGCCCCAGTAGTACGACCAGAGCCTGATCAGCCATCAAAACTTGATGAGGTGTTGTCATGGTTGGCTCCCAAATATTAGCATACCTTTCTGGTTTAACATTTTCCATTTTACTGTCTTTGGGATCCCAACGTTGCACGGTATAGGGTGTCGATGTTTTAGTTATACTTTTTTCAACACCACTGGTTAATGCTTTCATGATATCTTTAGCCTCGGGGTCATCAGCCGCTGAAATTACACGTCCAGATTCCAAAGTAATATGCTCACTCAACTTGCTCATAATTATTTCTGATAATGAGATTACTTTATCCTCTGTAGTAGATAGTTGGTTTATAGCAACCAATTGTTCTGGTGTTATACCCAGTGATTCGGAGATCTGTTCTAAAGTTTTACTGGAATGCTCAATATAATTGTGCAAAGCATTCCTTAGATTCATTTCATAATCAATAGCAAGCATCCTGTATCTGACGTGATGCGTTCTTTCTTGTTTTCCCTGTGCTAATGTTCCTCTAAAAAGCATCTCTAATAAATCATCATCTGTTTTTTCTGCAATGTTAACACCATCTTCGGCAGCGTATTCTTTTGCTAAGTCAACAAAATTTTGTTTTGTAAAAATTGTTTTTCTGTCAACTTGGGCAAGAGCATTAAGTGTATCAATGATTTTTTCGCCTTGTTTCTTGGTGATTTTTTGATTGAAGTCTTGTATTTTAAGTAGCCTATCCTTACCTCTTCGAGATTGCGGGTTGGCTATTTCTTGACTTAATTGCGGGTAACATCTCCCATCGATTGATTTTTCAGCCCCACCACCTAAGGCTGGAAAAGTTTCATATAGCATTACTTTTTGATAACTCCCTAAAAATTCATAAAACTTTGCATCAGCTAAATCACGCAACCTGTCTTCATAATTACCGCCTTCAGATTCACATAGGGCGCGAGCCTGATCTTGTATCTCCACATCATTTTTTTGAATATATTCAAGCATCCAAGTTTTATTTGCTGAACCAGAAAAAATGAATACTCTTTGATCATTTTGACATTCATCACCATATTTCCTCCATGCTTCATAGAGGGCAATAGGTGCTTGGCTACACATGATAATACCCGAAACATCGTCTCTAACTGCTTCAAGTAAACCTTCATCAGCGCATTTACTTTTAATGCTAGTTTCAGCAGCAACAACGCCACCATCCCAAAGTTGAGAAGCCTGGTCAACATGTGCTACCTGAGTTGCTGCCTTTGATGCTAGGGGTGAAATAACGTCATTAGCACGCCTGACTCGAAATTTACGCTCAGCTTGGTCAATTTCAAGCTTTAAGCTTTCTATCTGTTCTCTTAGTTGGATTTCCTTTCCGCCAGTAGCTGTCTCCAGTTCATCTTCCAATGCTTTCAAGCGTGCCTGATAACGTTTGCCGATCAGGCTTTCAAAAATGTTAGGATTACCTCGTCCAACAAATGCTGAATGCAGGTGAATCAATCGATTTTCAGAATTTTCTTGGATAATATAACCTGATAAAGCTTCATGCATTTGCTCGTCATCTCGTTCCCAATCTGCATGTGTTGAAATAGCATTTGGATCGATCTTGGACTTTTGACTTTCTAGCATAAAAAACCTCATGAGTTATCATTTACGATATTTTGAGTATAGAGTAAAATCGAGGAAAGTCAGAGAAATTCATAAGTGTTTGTACAAGATTAGCTTTTATTGACATTGGATTTAGACAAGATTGGCGCACATACCATTTAAGATACTGTATGTAAATGAAAAAAATGTATCCCATATCTCGCACCCCAGTTTGAGAATAAATTGTAGCAGGATCATCAGCGACTGCATGTTCTTTCTGCATCACAAAGAATGTGTGGGCAGATTTAATTATCAGCACCAGGGTTTGTATGGTATTATGCCAACTAAATTAAGAGATAACTCTATCTAAGTGTGGATGAAAGGTATTCAAAACACGGTAACAGCTGTCACAGGCGGTGCTTCAGGTATCGGTGAAGCTGTGTGCTACCGATTGGTAGAAGAAGGCGGCTACGTCGGAATCATCGATGTTGATGCAAGTTCGGGTTTAAAA
The DNA here is from genome assembly GCA_964352915.1 of uncultured Legionellales bacterium. GTDB lineage: Bacteria > Pseudomonadota > Gammaproteobacteria > PIVX01 > PIVX01 > CAYGTQ01. Next base: position 7,576 of record CAYGTQ010000032.1, on the reverse strand, counting down.
TTAGCTGATCATCTAGGTAAACAAGCTTTTTATATTGAAGCTGATATTTCTACAGAGCCAGGTAGCCAAGTTGCTATGCTAAATACATTCGAAAAATTTGGTTGTATCACTGGTTTGGTTAATTCAGCAGCCAATTTTAAAATGATTGGCCTTGATGCAACGGCAGAAGATTGGCAAGCTGCTATGCAGGTGAATGTGATAGGCACTGCTTTAGCTACTAAATATGCGGCCCGGCATATGCAAAAGAATGGAGGCGGGGCGGTGGTTAATTTAAGCTCTATTTCGGGCATAGTTGCTCAACCTGAATTTTTAACTTACAGCGCAGGTAAAGGAGCTGTGTTGGCTATGACTCGTTGTATGGCCGCTGACTTAGCGCCTTACAAAATTCGAGTCAATAGTGTCTGTCCAGGTACAATTTGGACGTCTCACGTAGAAACTTATATGCATGAAGTTCACCAGCTTGATAAAACTGCAGTTAATCAACACAATGAATTTGGCGCACGCTATATGCTTAAACGTATAGGTGATCCTGCTGAAGTAGCAGCAGCTATTGTATTTCTTCTGTCTGATGATGCAAGTTTTATCACTGGAGAAAAGCTTATGGTAGATGGGGGATATGTAGCTGCCTGAGACATAGAGCATTTAATAGACAAAAATAAGCTTTAGCAAAAAGTCGTAGCTTTACTTTTTAACAGAATGAATTAAAAAAAGATAGAGCAAGGAATTATAAATGGCTTGCAAGAACTTTTATAAATACAGTCTATACTTTCCTCATATAGATGAATCATGTATGCTTATATATCTGGCTGGAGAGGTGGCTGAGCGGTTGAAAGCGGCGGTCTTGAAAACCGTTGAGGGCTAATACCCTCCCAGGGTTCGAATCCCTGCCTCTCCGCCATACTTGGATGGAGATTGTCTTGATTAACGTATTTGTCGTTGATGATCATGCACTTGTGCGATTGGGCTTGGTGCGTTTACTTGAAGATGTGTCCGGAATTAAAGTCACTGGCGTTGCTGGCAGTGGAGAAGAGGCCTTGCAGCTGGCTCGTCAAACCATGCCTGATGTGGTTTTGTTGGATGTTAAAATGCCAGGCATTGGCGGGTTAGAAACTACACGCCGCTTGATACGGATCAACACAGAAATTAAAGTAATTGCTCTGTCTGCTTTTTTTGATCACCCTTTCCCTTTGCGGATTCTGCAAGCTGGTGCTTGCGGCTATCTAACTAAAAAATCTAGCCTAGAAGAATTATCCGTCGCTCTTAAAAAAGTTCATAGCGGGCAGAAATACATTAGCCCTGAAATTGCACAGCAGTTAGCCCTTAAAAGTTTATCTGAATCTGCGTCAGATGCATCACCTTTTGATCAGCTGTCAGAAAGAGAGCTTCAAGTAATGATGATGATTACCAGCGGTTTAAAAGTACAAGAAATTTCAGCGAAACTCTGCCTTAGCTCGAAAACAGTCAATAGCTATCGCTATAGGTTATTTGATAAACTAAAAATAAAGAATGATGTAGAGCTGACTCACCTTGCGATTCGGCACGGCTTGGTAGATAAAGAAGTTGCCATAGAGTCCTGATTTAGTGCTGCATCTGTTCCTATGTGATTATGCAGTTTATGTTCGACAGAGAAAAATTTCTTAAACAGCTATCTAGCGAGCCTGGAATATATAAATTTTTGAATAAAAATTCTGAAGTTATTTATATTGGCAAAGCAAAAAATTTAAGGAAACGTGTCAGCAGCTACTTTAAATCAGATAAACAAGATATTAAAATTAATGCGCTGCAAAAGCATATCCATCTTATCGAAGTTACGATCACTCCCAGCGAAGCGGATGCTTTAATTCTTGAGAATATTTTAATCAAGCAGCTCCAACCAAAATACAACATTCTACTTAAAGATGATAAAAGCTATCCGTATCTATGTATGGACAGTGCACATAAATTTCCTAGACTTTTTCCTTATCGAGGAAAAATCAAACAGAAAAATAAGTTATATTTTGGGCCTTATGTTAACAGTCGCGCAATGCATGATGTTTTGCTTTTAATTCAAAAAATTTTTAAAATTCGCAACTGTCCAAATAGTCAATTTCGTTATCGAACTAGACCATGCTTACAGCATCAAATTAATCGGTGCAAAGCACCATGTGTTGGCTTGGTAACCCAAGAAGAATACAAAAATGACCTGCATTTAGCACAAAAAATGTTAAGCAACAAAAGCCATGAAGTGACTAAGCAATTAAAAAAACTTATGCTGCAAGCTAGTGATAATTTAAATTTTGAAGAAGCTCAGAAATATCGAGAGAAAATTAAATCAATTGAACAATTATCTCAAACACAAATAACACTTGAAAAAGGAAATTCTGACAAGGACATTGTTGTCTTTGCTAATAAAAGTATTAGGCCCTGTGTTCAAGTTATGTCCATCAGGCAAGGACGATTGGTTGGAAGTAACCATTTCTTTTTTTCCAAAACAACTGTCAATTCTAAAGAAAGTTTAACTCGCTCATTTTTTTCTCAGTATTATTTAACAGAAAACTTACCATATGGATTGCCTGATTTAATTCAAAGCTCCAATGATTTTGATGATCATGTTGTGTTTTGCCAAAGCTTAAAAAATATTCATAAGAAAACAATTAAGCTTAGCCTGGGAGCCAATGCTCGCATTGAAAAAAAACTACTTGACATGGCTTATAAAAACATCCAACAAAATAATGTTAACATGGCATTCAATAACGAGCACTTAACACAACTTGCAAATGATTTGGGCATGAGCGATGTCCCGCATACCATTGATGCGATGGATATCAGTCATTTTCAAGGGGAAGCAGGTATTGGCGTCTATGTTTCTTGGGGAGAAGATGGTCGTATTAAACAGAGATGTCGACATTACTTAATCAATGAAAAAATTTCAGGAGATGATTATGCTGCGATGGCTTATGTGGTAGAGAAACAATTCAATTTTTTTTTAGCGGATAACTTGCCTTTTCCAGATATTCTCATTGTGGATGGTGGGAAAGGGCAGATCGCTTATGTGCGGCGTGCTCTTATGGATTTAAGCATTCATAATAAGATATGCGTTTTGGGAATGGCCAAAGGAGAAAGTCGTAAAGCAGGCATGGAAACATTTTTTCTAAATAATGATAAACAAGGTTTTCATTTGCCTTCTGATTCTATAAGTTCACATCTTTTGCAAGTAGTTCGAGACAATGCACATAATTCTGCAATTTATTGGCACAAGCGACGCCGAGCCAAGCTCAGAAAACTAAGCCCATTGGAGCGACTTTCTGGCATAGGGCCTAAAAAACGCCAAGAATTATTGAAATATTTTGGTGGCATGCAAGGGATTAAGTGTGCGGATGTAGCGACATTAGCTCAAGTTAAAGGCATCACTCAAAAGCTCGCAGAACGCATCTTTCATGCTTTTCATAGTTAAAATAATTGCTTATCAGCACTACAAGTATGTATAGTTTAATAGTATACTGTTTGAGTTTTCTTTTGGTGTACATTTGTAGTCAAATATACTACTAACATCCATGCGGAATTGCTCAATAATGCAATTTTATAGAATTTGAATTTTTTCAGTTGAGTTATGGACATATCAATACCAACCATGCTGACTATAACAAGAATTGGCTTGATCCCAATTTTGGTTGCGGTCTACTATGCACCTATCGATTCGCACTATATGTTAGCTTCCTTCGTATTTTGCGTAGCCTGCGTCACAGATTGGCTGGATGGATACTTAGCGCGCTCACTTAAACTTGTATCAAAGTTCGGTGAATTTTTAGATCCTGTTGCAGATAAGCTGCTTGTTGTCGTCGCATTGATTCTTGTTATTGATGAGAAAAATCTACCTTACTTATCGATCCCCGCCATGATCATTATTGGTCGAGAAATTACCATTTCAGCTCTTAGAGAATGGATGTCGGTGATGGGAAAAAGAGCAAGTGTAACCGTTAATTTAGTCGGCAAAACAAAAACAACCATGCAAATGCTTTCTCTTGCTCTATTGTTAGCCTATAGTCCCGCACAACCACTTTGGTTAGGGATAGCAGGCTATGTGTTAATTTTTGTGTCATGTTTCCTGACTTTGTGCAGCATGATTGTCTATCTAAGAATTGCTTGGATAGAATTAAGTTAGTCTTCTATAAAACGACCTTGACACGATTTGTAAGTAAGATAGAATTGAGTATTCTTAGCGGGAATAGCTCAGTGGTAGAGCACAACCTTGCCAAGGTTGGGGTCGCGAGTTCGAGCCTCGTTTCCCGCTCCAGATTTAAGTTTTTTTATATTAATTTGGATCATAAATCTGAGGTATTAAGCAGTCGAGTGTTTCATTTAATGGCTAGGTGGCAGAGTGGTTATGCAGCGGCCTGCAAAGCCGTGTACGTCGGTTCGATTCCGTCCCTGGCCTTATCATTTGCAAATGGGTATTATAAAATATCTTGGGCAATCAATGCCCGGGTGGCGAAATTTGGTAGACGCAAGGGACTTAAAATCCCTCGAGTGAAAACTCGTGCCGGTTCGAGTCCGGCCCCGGGCACCACGACAACATAGACTAAGCATGGTTATGCCTAATCAGTGTATTATATTTGGCAATTTTGGAAATGAAACTATTGCGTTGATTCAGTGGGCACATCAACAAGCCTTGCGTCAAGTCAAGATAATTCACGTAGAAACCGGTTGGTCAGAACCAATGTGGGAAAAAAGAGTACAAAAAGGCCGCATATTAGCCGAATCATACGGTTTTGAGAGCATTGCCTTAAAGCCAGTTAAAACTTTTGCTGAACTTCTTCAGGAAAAAGGCTCATTCCCTAACCCTAAATTTCAGTGGTGTGCCACACTTCTAAAAGGTGTGACCATTAACCATTGGCTTAACGAACACGATCCCTACGGGAAATTTACAATATATCTTCCCCACACTTCTAAGCCTCAAGATATAAGCACAGCCCAGAATCTTTATGGTGAGCGTGAACTTGATTACCCCCTTAGCACCTTAAAGCTTACTACTATGAAAACCCTGGTGGCTGACACTGATTTTCCATGGCTTACTCATCGAAGTTTAGAGTGTGCGCCCTGTATTCATTCAAATAGGCAAGACTTTCAAGCTATCAGCTTGCAGTCTATTCGTAAGGTGGTACGCATGGAAAAAAATATCAAGACATGTATGTTTCCAACAACAGGCGTTCATCAGCAGCATTTAATAGCCCACTTGAGACAACAAAAGAAGAACCAACCCAAAACAAGCTACGCAACCATAGGTTGTGGCTCAAATTGGGCGTGTGGCATGTAAGGAGTAAGAATGACTTTTGTTATTACAGATAAATGCGTGAATTGTAAATATATGGACTGTATAGAAGTATGTCCTGTTGAGTGTTTTTATGAAGGGCCCAACATGCTGGTCATTAATCCTGATGAATGCATTGATTGTGCTTTGTGTGAAACAGAGTGCCCAGTCGATGCGATTTTTTCAGAAGACGAGTTAGCACAAGAAGATCAAAAATTCCTGGAAATAAACGCTAAATATGCTGCAAAATGGCCGAATATAACTCATAAAAAGGAACCTCCCGCAGACGCAGATGAGTGGGCTAACGTAGAGAACAAGCAAGACAAAATTCTTGATTGGCCTGAATCGAGTTAAAGAGCTAAATACAATGAAACAACTGCATTCAGCTAATAAATTCAAACATATCAGCTCGTTGTGTTGAGGCTCAGGTATATGAACATATTATCCATTGAAATGTCATCGTCTATTTTAAGCATCTCGTTACAGATACAGGGTAAAAAATATAACCTAGAAGCTCCTTCTCGAAACCACAGTGCTTCTTTAACAAGTTACATCAATACACTATTTTATGAAAATGCAATAGATAGAGCTTGCATAAAAGCATTGGCTTTTGGCAAAGGGCCTGGCAGTTTCACCGGCATAAGGATCGCCGCTGCATTTTGCCAAGCGATGGCTTATGTCCATAAGTTGCCAATAGCCCCGGTTTGCTCACTACAGGCAATGGCTCAATACGCATTTGAGTCTTATGGGTTAAAACAAGCCTCTGTTGCAGTGAATGCTTTTAACAACCAGCAAATCTATTTTGCAGAATTTAAATTAAATACAGCTTGTCAACTCATGCAGCATCAAACTTTACCTGAATTATTGCCAGCCTCGAAATTAATAAGTCACCCTCAAAGAAAGCATTTGTGTATCAATGAAACTACCAGCATTTTGCTAAGAAGTTTACAAGCGAACCCATTTCAAAGTAAGCAATTTATCTGCGAACCTCACAGTGAAATGATATTGCTCATCGCGCAACAGGATTTTAATGCCGGTAGGGGGGTAGACGCGCCTCATGCTCTGCCATCTTATTGCCATGAACCTTACGTAAGAAAGACATAGCATACATAAAACTATACGGCTCTCCAGTTTGCCATTATACTAACGCATATTTAAAAGAAATTATTGGGGTTTCTTATGCTTGATAAAAATTTACTGGATATTCTTGTCTGCCCTATCTGCAAAAGCAAGCTTATTTATATCAAAAAAAATGATGGATTATTATGCAAAGCAGATAAATTACTGTACTCAATTCATGATGGGATCCCAGTCATGATTGCAGAAAAAGCACGACAACTTAACTCTGATAGCATTGAAGAGCTCTTAAAGAAACAAGCCGACATTATATAAAGAAGGCATTTTATTTTTTTTAAACCAACTTGCTTTGCAAGAGATGGTGAATTTAATGTTTAAAGAAATAAATTTTCGCTTTGCGCTTCCTATATTTTTCTGCATTGCAATTCATGTATTTTCTATTAATGCTGACATCACGGTAAATACAATTTTCTTATGCACAATGCTGTGTGGTTTTTTTCCTTTCATTACAATAAGGATTATTACAGAAAGTCGCCAACTTAATTATAAATATGACTTATTATTTGCGTTACCAACACTTGGTTAATACCTTTAGAGCCAGCTTAAATTTATGGCAATAAAAATTTTTGGCATATAGTTATGAACTGGCAAGAATATCTGTATTTTCTATTACCATGGTTTTGGCTGCAACTGGCGCAATTTTATTTCTTTTGATGCGTATATTGATTTTATTTGACCAAATCTATGTTTTATTTGAGGCTATATTACGAAATTTATTTGGTTGCCCTTTTTCTATAAGTAGTTTAACCACACTGATGGCTTCTGTCTGTGTCTACCTAAAATTTAATTAACCGCTTGCCGCACTTACATCATGTGATTTTTCATATTGCCTAAAATGGTTTAACTGAAAATCATATCTTGCTGATTTTAATCAGCGTTTGGTGTTTATCTACACTTTGGTTAGTTTACGCAAAACAAACCCAGAGAAAATTATTAGAAATTTTTTATGAGGCCTTGTTCTTGATGCTGGCAGGAATATTGAGTATACCTTTGAAAGCCAGCCATTAGACTTATGGTTTAAACAACTGAACCGCGGTGGTTGTATAAAATGCAACCACCGAGTTGCGCTGTTTTTTAGTTGGATGAGCGCCTTTTATTATTTCGATTATTGTAGCGATTTTGTTGGGGTGCTCTCGCGCGATAGTTATTATT
>CAYGTQ010000031.1:0-17788 GCA_964352915.1 uncultured Legionellales bacterium | reverse complement strand
TGACATTCCCTCAACTTTATTTAAAACAGCATGAATCTGAATAGGTGTCCAATTTTCTCCTTCTTTAACTTGTTCCACTAAATAGAACAAAGGCGTATGGCCATTTTCATCAGGCAATGAAAGAAAACGGTTGAAATCTTTAAAATCATTACATAAATTTTCTATCATTTTTTCATTATCAGAAGAGCAAATGACTTTCCAACTAGCGATCCAAGACCCAAAGCGTATAGCTTCACATTGCAGAAATTGATGCATAGGAGTTAAACCACCTTCATTTTTTTTACGCATAACCTCCTCAAAATATTCAGAGCCTATAATTTCTTTTAGATCTGTGAAACGCTTCAAATATTGAACCCTTGCCTGACTGTGGGCAATGGTTTTTTTTTGGCTAGAACCCTGACATGCTAAAAAAGGGTTAATGCGCAACATAGCATGGGCACTGTCAGTATAATCATGTTGTATCATTTTTTCATAATAAATTACTGCTGTTTCTTTCGAAAAAATCTCATGCGTAGGGCAAAGATTATAAAGCTCCTCGACAGATGAACGGCTTTCAATAACTTTGTCAAATTCAAGTTTCCTTAAAAATATTGTTTCATTCATAAATGTCTTGTAGTCTGGAAGATTTGTCTTTAAAACGTGCAACAGAAAGTAATCCCCATCATTGAGTGCTTTAGCTAATATTGCAGCAATTTTATCTGGTTTAATTAGATCTCGATAGTTTTTAAAGATGAATTCAAAAGCACGTATATGTATGTCTTCAAAGCAGGCAGCATCTATAAGGTCATTAACTTGAGCTTCATTCAATTGTGTTATATTTCTCGCTAATACTCTTATACAATCTATGTGGGTTTGCAATTTTACAACATCCACCATGATGTCGAAAAGTTTATCATTACTAACTATTGATATTTTTTCTAGCATAGCTTCCATAATTTTTGCTTGGTTATGCTGAGCTGCAAAGGCGAAGACATTATAAATATCTTCATCTTCGTAAGATTCAGGCAAATAACTTAACACCTTATCTAGATCCCCATCACAGATCGCCTGCTGCATACGCCAACCAAAAAAATCATGGGGAGCATTGCATGGCAATGCCTTTAATACCTTATCAGGGAAAAGAGCCTGAAACATCTCCATTTGTTCTTTCTGGTTTTTTATCTCGCAAATATCTAAAATAGCTAATGGAAAGTCCTTTAATCTAAATGATCGATAAATTTCTGAAGTTTGTTCTTCATCCAAAAGTTCTATATGCCTATCAATTTCTCCAGACAATCCTATCGCCATAGCTTCTTCATTCTCAAATTCCTGGGTAGGTAGTACTAAATATTCATCGTAGAGTGTTAAGTCACTACCATAACCATCACTTTGTCGGCCGGTTCGACACGAGATTTTAACGATGCGATATTTTAGCCCAGCGCGCTCAAATGGATAGTGATGCATAACGTTTTTGCGGGAAACCCCCCCATACTCGCTGTGAATACCTTTATATTCAAATAACATAAAGTTGGGCATGATGATTGTCCTTATAAAATAATCTCTTATCTCAATTATAGACATTGTTTCCTAGCTCGGCGATCTTAGATGTTTAGTCCCATATTATAATGGCTTTGCTCAATATTAAATCTATCTAGCTCATTTTTACATAGTGGCGACTTTTTTCGATCCATCCCAATGATCTCTCAACAACCCAGTGTTTTGGAATAACGGAAAATTTATGTAATTCACTTCGTTTTGCTACTTCAAAAGTTGCACCCAAAATATCTTTTATTTTTGAAGAAAATTTTCCACCGCTATAATCACCATCAACTATAAATTTTTTACGTCAGACAAATTTTCTTTATCATTTATAATCATTGTCTCAGCTTCAGCACGATCCGTAACATTTGCAGTTGTAATATGAACTGCATGCAGTAATCCTTGTGTATCAACAGCAATATGGCGCTTAATTACAGATGCTTTTTTACCAGCATCGTACCCTTTTTTTCAATTGTATCTATATTTTTTATGCTTTGTGCATCAACGATCGCGAAGCATGTCTTAGCATGCCGGCCATGGTTGCTGCCGGACCTCGCCAACTAATTTTTTTTAAAACTTGTTCAAGCAAGCTTTGTTTATCTTTCCCTTTGTGTGATCATATTCGAAAATAGGCATAAACACTGCGCCGATCTGGAAAATTGCTGGGTAGCATTCTCCATTGACAACCACTTTTTAATAAATACAAAACCGCACAAAAAATATCGTATAAATTATGTTTGCGTGGCTTTGTTGTTTTTCTTACTGCCAATAACATTGGCTCTATTTTTTTAAATTGTTCCCTGGTGACATCGCTTGGATACCGTTTGCGCATAAAAAATCCCTTTTAGGTGGTTTTAAAGCACATTAGTAAACACGGACAGCGAAAGATTTTAAACAGACTCTTAGATTGGCACGGATTTTTAACCTGGGTGCCAATTTACCATCTTCAGACAGTAGTGGTTGATTTCTTCATGAATTTCAAATATACGGATTTATAATCTATTGAGACCATGAACAGCTTTTAAGTAGAAATTGCCTGTGATACCCTTTAACGCTAATATCTATAAGACAAAGTCCGTCGGTAATGATACTACTACATTTTATTGTATAAAATCTGTTGAATCCTGCCTTGAACATCATTGACAGAGCCTGTGCCCAGTATTTCGGCGTAGCATAGAGCTTGTTCTTCGCTGGTTTTGTTTTTATAAAAAGTTTTTAAAGGCGCTGTTTGCTTGTTATATATTTCAATACGCTTGCGTACAGTCTGCTCTTTATCATCTTCACGATGAATGAGAGGTTCTTGAGTGATGTCGTCGAGCCCTTCAACTTGTGGTGGTTTGTAGTCAATATGGTAGACTCGACCTGAGCCAACATGAGTGCGGCGTCCAGTGATGCGGGTAATGACCTCTTCGTCAGGCACATCGATATTGATGACAAAATCAAAATTAACGCCATTGTCACTGAGCGCTTGTGCCTGATCCAAGGTTCTTGGAAAGCCGTCCAGTAGAAAGCCTGCCACACAGTCATTCTGCGCAATTCTACTGTTAACAAGCTTAATCATAACATCATCAGACACAAGCTCACCTGCATCAAGATAATTTTTGGCATCAAGCCCTACGGGCGTTTTATCAGCAATAGCTTGTCGTAGCATATCACCTGTGGAAATTTGTGGTATATCATAGGTTTCAGCAATGATTTTAGCCTGTGTACCTTTACCTGAACCTGGTGAGCCTAATAAAATGATTCTCATTGAAAAGCCTCTTTAGATGTTAAAAAAAGAAGAAAAAACGTTTTCTTTTAAATTTATGTTCGCATTGTTTCAGTTGTAGCTGATATCGTTTTGCCTGGCGTGCTACTTTGTCAGCAACTTTCTTTAACCAGTCTTTATTTCGGTAGGTGCCACGTTTATAACCATTGGTGCCTTCATGGTGTGCCAGGTAAAGCGCTCGGGCATCTGTCATTGGAGCTCCTGCTTTTATATGTGCCTGGTGCGCATACCAGGCTATGAAATCAATGGCATCAGGAAAGTGGCTTTGTAATGCCCGTCGATTTTTAGTGGCTTTCTTATAAACCTTCCATGTGCCTTCTAAAGCTTGACTGTAGCCATAGGCAGAAGATGAACGTGTCCAAGGCAATATGCCAAGTAATTTTTTACGTGGGGCTTTGGCTTTGCGTTTGAATCTGGATTCCTGATGCATAATGGCCATTTGTACGTGAATGGGTGTTCCCCAGCGTTGTTGCGCTTTTTCGGCTGCTCGGTACCAACTCGGTTGTTGGCTGAATACAGCACAAATATTGTTGGTGCTGGCGGGTTTGATTTGAGGTTTTCGGCTGCACCCATTTAAGCATGCAAATAAGATGATGGCGCTTAAAAAGTAAACGTATTTTTGATTATTCATAAGGCAAACTATTCATTTCACAGCTCGGTAGGCTATCGAGGTTTTTAACCAAATGCAACCATAATTCGCCACTTCATGTATGATTTCAGCATTCAAGAATGTAGTTAACGGTTGTTAATTCCTGTGTAGTCTCTTTTACCAGAGCCTGTATAGAGCTGTCTGGGGCGGCTTAAGCGGCTGTTTGAACTGACCATTTCGTTCCAATGTGAAACCCAGCCCACTGTGCGAGCTAAGGCAAAAATAACTGTGAACATGTTTACAGGAATGCCAATAGCGCTCAATGTAATTCCAGAGTAAAAGTCAACATTGGGGTAGAGCTTCTTTTCAACAAAGTAGTCATCCTCTAAGGCTATGCGCTCTAATTCCATGGCTATTTTGAATAATGGCAGTTCTTTAGCATCAAGATTATTTAAGATCTCATGACAGGTTTCACGCATAACTTTGGCCCTGGGGTCGTAATTTTTGTATACACGATGACCAAATCCCATTAATCTGAAGGGGTCGCTTTTATCTTTGGCTTTTTTAATATAGGTGCTGATGCGGGAAACATCACCAATTTCTTTCAGCATATTTAAACAGGCTTCATTGGCGCCACCATGAGATGGACCCCATAAAGCAGCTATACCTGACGAAATACAAGCGAAAGGGTTCGCGCCTGTAGAGCCTGCCAGACGCACTGTTGATGTCGATGCGTTTTGTTCATGATCAGCATGTAAGATAAAAATCTTATCAAGTGCGCGTGCGATAACATCGTTGACTTGGTAGGTTTCTGTTGGCACACCGAACAACATATGAGTGAAGTTAGCAGCATAAGATAATTCATTTCGAGGGTACATAAAAGGTTGCCCCACAGAGTATTTGTAGCACATAGCGGCAATGGTAGGCATTTTTGCAATTAATCTGAGCGCAGCTATATCTCTATGTTGTGCGTTGGTGATATCCAGAGAGTCGTGATAGAAGGCAGATAAGGCACCTACCACACCAAGCATAATGGCCATAGGATGGGCATCGCGACGAAAACCGTTATAGAAATGACGAATTTGCTCATGCACCATGGTGTGGTTGTTAATCTTCTTAGTAAATGCCTGTTGCTCATTTTCCGAAGGTAAATCACCTTGCAGCAAGAGGTAGGCAACTTCAATGAAATTAGATTGTTCAGCCAGCTGCTCAATAGGGTACCCGCGATACAATAAAATACCATCATCGCCGTCTATATAGGTAATTTTAGATTCGCAGGCTGCGGTAGATACCAAACCAGGATCATAAGTGAGCATGCCATGTTTGCTTAATGCTGATATATCGATAACATCCATGCCTTCAGTTGGTGAGTATAGATCCATCTCAAACGATGGCTGCCCATCTGAAAAATTTAATGCTGCTTTTCGATTAGACATGGGTTGATCCTTGCGCTCTTAAAAATAACCAAATGAATTTAACTTTATATAGAAGAGAAGCTGTGCTGTGTCAATGTTTGATTCAATGCCAGCCATGTAAAAAATTTTCAAAAATGTTTCATTGCGAAACTGCATTATAATAGCTATACTGCTGTATTATAAGTCATATTTCATCAGCTGAGAGGGGTATGTGTTTGAAAGACCAACGACCTGTTAACTTAAATCTGTTTACTATTCGATTTCCTGTTACAGCTATTGTCTCTATTGGCCACCGAGCGTCCGGCGTGCTTTTATTTTTAACTATTCCTTTTATCTTATGGACATTTGAGAGCAGTTTATTCTCAGAGGCATCTTTTCAGGTCATGCAGGCTTTTATGCAGCATGGTCTGGTTAAATGTGCTGTGTGGTTGACAGGGGTTGCTTTGGTTTATCATTGCGTAGCTGGGATAAGGCACCTATTGATGGATATCGGCTTTGGCGAACATTTTCCAGCAGCACGCACTGGGGCTTTTGTGGTGATGATGGTATCAAGTTTATTTGCAATAGCATGGGCGGTTTGGTTATGGGAGCTGTAACAAGTTATTCAGGGCGAGGCTTGCGCGATTGGTTGATACAACGCGCGACAGCAGTCTATATGTTTGTTTATTTGTTTGCACTTGTTTGGAAATTGATTTGTGCATCACCTTTGACATACATAACATGGCAAGCAATGTTTGCAACTTCGTGCATGCGTGTGGCCACAGTATTATTTTTCTTATGCTTGATACAGCATGCATGGATTGGCATGTGGACAGTGGCTACAGACTACATTAAGCCAGTGGCTCTGCGCATATTATTTTATGGTTTTGTGTTAATTGTACTGCTGGGATGCTTTGTTTGGGCAGTCGACATATTGTGGAGTGTTAATTATCGTGACTTTACCGGTTCGTGAATTTGATGTTGCTATCGTTGGTGCTGGAGGAGCAGGCATGCGTGCAGCCCTTCAGTTGGTACAAGCAGGTCTAAAAGTTGCACTAATTTCTAAGGTTTTTCCAACTCGATCGCATACAGTGTCTGCCCAAGGAGGCATTACTGCTGCCTTGGCCAATATGGATGAAGATGATTGGAAGTGGCACATGTACGATACAGTTAAAGGCTCTGATTATCTGGGTGATCAAGACGCTATTGAATACATGTGTAAGAATGGCCCTGAAGTGGTCTATGAGCTGGAACATATGGGGCTACCATTCTCACGCATCGACAATGGCAAAATCTATCAGAGACCCTTTGGCGGGCAGTCAAAGAATTATGGCGGCGATCAAGCATCGCGGACTTGCGCTGCTGCAGATCGCACTGGACATGCTTTGTTGCATACGCTGTTTCAAAAAAACATTCATTACAATACAGAAATTTTCAGCGAATGGTATGCGCTTGATTTGGTTAAAACAGCCGATGAGCAAGGTATTGCAGGGGTGGTTGCTGTTTGTATAGAGACAGGTGAGACCGTATTTTTCAAAGCCAAAGCAACTGTTCTGGCTACGGGAGGTGCCGGTCAAATTTATCAATCTACTTCGAATGCTTTGATTAATACAGGTGATGGCTTTGGCATGATTTTGCGTGCAGGCATGCCTTTACAAGATATGGAAATGTGGCAGTTTCATCCCACTGGAATTGCTGGTGCAGGTGTATTGGTTACAGAAGGCTGTCGTGGCGAAGGTGGTTTTCTTATCAATGCAGATGGCGAGCGATTTATGGAGCGTTATGCACCGAGTGCTAAGGATCTGGCGTCGCGAGATGTGGTGGCACGTTCCATGGCTATGGAGATTCGAGAAGGGCGTGGTTTTGACCTCAACGGTGTGGGCTATGTAAAATTAAAACTGGATCATTTAGGTGAGGAGCTCATTAAATCGAGATTACCAGGTATCCGCGAGCTTTCTATTACGTTTGCTCATACCGATCCAATAAATGAACCTATCCCAGTGGTGCCGACTTGTCATTACAGTATGGGGGGGATCCCTACCAATGTGCATGGGCAAGTTATTGCGACAGGCGCGCGCGGTAAGGACGCTATAGTTTCGGGTTTGTATGCAGTGGGTGAGTGTGCTTGTGTTTCTGTGCATGGCGCTAATCGATTAGGTGGTAATTCTTTACTTGATTTAGTTGTATTTGGTCGGGCTACCGGTATGCATTTAGTGAGTGAATTGCGTGATGCGGGTATGCCACAGGTGTCTAATGATCACATACAGCAAGCTATGTCACGTTATTACCGTTGGGAAGATTCTCATGATGGAGAGTCGTACACCACAGTATTGAAAGATTTAAAATTGGTCATGCAAAATGATTTTGGTGTATTTCGTTCAGAAGACAGTATGCAATCAGGCCTTAAGAAAGTACACGCATTGCGTGAACGACTCCAGCATGCATCTTTAAACGATAAGAGCAAGAAATTTAATACAGCACGTATAGTCGCCTTAGAAACAGATAATTTAATGGCGACAGCATGTGCTACTGCGCTTTGTGCACTAACACGTAAAGAAAGTCGAGGCGCACATTCTCGTGAGGATTTTCAAGAGCGTAATGATCGTGATTGGCTTAAGCATACGACTTACCATCAAGATGATCAGATTGGATTTCGCGCAGTTAATATGTCACCTAATGAAGTGGAGACATTTGAGCCTAAAGAACGTGTATACTAACTGATCGATGCTTTAATATGAACAGAGGCAAAAAGGTGTGGCTATGAGCACGAAAGAAATTAAATTTTCCATTTATAGATACAGTGAAGAAAATGGCGGTCAGCCGGTGATGCAGCCTTATAGTCTCTCCGTTGATGCGGGCACAGATTTGATGTTGTTGATGGCGCTGGAGGAATTGAAGGCTGAACAAGATCCCAGCTTAACTTTTCGTCGTTCCTGCCGTGAGGGCGTATGTGGATCTGATGGTATGAATGTCAATGGCAAGAACCGCTTGGCTTGCGTCACACGAGTCTCCAGCTTAGCCCAGCCCATTATTATTCGGCCACTTCCAGGCTTGCCTGTTGTTCGAGACTTGGTTGTCGATATGGAACCATTCTATCAGCAGTACCGTAAAGTTAAACCATATTTACAAAACAGCGCTCAGACACCTACTCATGAGCGATTACAATTGCCTGAAGAAAGGGCAAAACTAGATGGCTTATATGAATGTATTTTATGTGCTTGTTGCACAACTTCTTGCCCTTCCTATTGGTGGAATCCTGACAAATTCGTTGGGCCTGCTGGTTTACTGCAGGCCTACCGCTTTATTGCTGATTCTCGGGATGATGCCACCGATGAGCGCTTAGATGATTTGGAAGATCCTTATTCTGCCTTCCGTTGTCGCAGCATTATGAGTTGTGTTGATGCATGTCCTAAAAATTTGAATCCAACGGAAGCTATAGGTAATATTCGTTCAGAAATGATAAAAAGAAAGACATAGGCCGTTAGATTTGTTATAAAAGAGTAAATGTTGGTTTGAAGGTTAGAGGACTGGGGTTATGTCTAATTTTGATTCATCAAGAAAATTTTCTTATCTGTCTGGTGGTAGTCAAGGTTATATTGATGCTTTGTATGAGCAGTATCTTGTTGCTCCCGCTGATGTTCCAGATGAGTGGAGGCAGTATTTTGAATCTTTAGGTCATGAGCAGGATGTAGCTCATGCGCCAGTGAGGGCGTACTTTGAAAATTTTCAAACCAGCCGTGGCTCTGGCCATCAAAAACAGTTTTCTCATGCTTCTGCTTCTGATTTTCAGATTCAAGCTAACCTAACTAAGCTCATTAATGCTTATCGTGAGCATGGTCATCATCATGCTCAACTCGATCCTTTGGGTATGTCGGAAAAGAACAATATTCCTGATCTAGAGTTGAGCTGTTATGGTTTTTCGTCATCTGATCTTCAACAAATTCACGTTCAATTTGATAATGCTTTGGTTGCCAATGGCGCAACTTTGCAAGATTTATATCAAGCCTTAAGACGTACATATTGTGGCTCAATTGGCGTTGAGCTTTCTCATATCAACGATCATGATCAGAAAGAGTGGCTACAAAGCCGTATTGAAAAATCTGCTTACGCCACACTTTCTCCTGAACAAAAAAAATCCATTCTAAAGCATTTGACGGCAGGGGAAGGCCTGGAGAAATACTTGGGTGCTAAATACGTTGGCCAGAAACGATTCTCTCTTGAAGGGTGTGAATCACTGATCCCGATGATGCACCATCTGATTAATTGTGCTGGCACTCAAGAAGTTAAAGAAATTATTATTGGCATGGCTCATCGTGGTCGACTCAATGTGCTGGTTAATGTGCTGGGTAAAACGCCTGAATCTTTGTTTCAGGAATTTGAAGGAAAAACCGATGAGAGTAAATTGTCAGGTGATGTGAAATACCACCAAGGGTTTTCCGCTAATATTATCGCTTCTGGTAATGAAGTGCATCTTGCCTTAGCATTTAATCCCTCTCATCTGGAAATTATTGCTCCCGTTGTTGAGGGTTCTGTACGCGCTAGACAACGCAGGCGTGCCGATCAAGAAGAACGTCGGCAAGTGATTCCAGTCATTATGCATGGTGACTCAGCATTTTGCGGTCAAGGTGTTGTTATGGAAACTATGAATTTCTCCCAAGTGAGAGGTTATTCCACTGGAGGCACATTACATATTATCATTAATAACCAGGTGGGTTTTACTACAAGCAACCAACTTGATACGCGTTCAACGTTATATTCAAGCGATATAGCCAAATCTATACAAGCTCCAATTTTTCATGTTAATGCAGACGATCCAGAAGCTGTATTATTTGTTACCGAACTTGCCTATGACTACCGGATGCAATTTAAACGGGATGTGGTTGTTGACTTAGTATGCTATCGAAGGCACGGGCACAACGAAGCAGATGACCCTTCTGTGACACAACCTATGATGTATCAAGTGATTAAATCATTGCCTACCACGCGGCAGATTTATGCAGAAAAACTACAAGCTGAGTTGGTGGTAGATAAAAAAACCTCTGAACAATATGTGCAAGACTATCGAGATATGCTTGATAAGGGTGAAACAGTGGTTAAAGCTGTGCCTGGTCGAGGGCAAGATAAAGCCAGTGTGGATTGGTCATTGTTTTTAGACAGAGAATGGACTGAGCCTTGTGATACCACTGTGACTTTAGATGTTCTCCAGAGCTTAAATCGACAGCTGAGCTCAGTTGATGCAAGCTTTAATTTACAGCCTGTTGTTAAGCGTTTGCTGGATGATCGCAATAAGATGAGTCAAGGTGAGTTGCCAGTGAATTGGGGATATGCCGAAACATTGGCTTTTGCCTCGTTATTACATGAAGGTTATGGTGTTAGGCTTTCTGGCCAAGACTGCGGGCGCGGAACTTTTGCCCATCGTCACGCAGTTCTGCATGATGCTAAAACTGGAAAAATAGATATTCCTTTAAGTAGAATTGCAAGCTCATTAGAGCAATTCAGTGTGATTGATTCAACTTTATCAGAAGAAGGTGTGCTGGGTTTTGAGTATGGCTTTGCTACAGCAGAGCCCAATGCTTTGACCATATGGGAAGCTCAGTTTGGTGACTTCGCTAATGGTGCGCAAGTGGTTATCGACCAATTTATCAGCTCTGGAGAGCAAAAATGGGGGCGACTTTGTGGGCTTGTGATGCTTCTGCCTCATGGCTTTGAAGGTCAAGGGCCAGAGCATTCATCGGCAAGGCTAGAACGGTATTTGCAGCTGTGCGCACAGCATAATATGCAAGTATGCGTGCCGACAACACCAGCTCAGGCATTCCATATGTTTCGGCGCCAAATGGTACGATTGTATCGTAAACCGCTGATTGTGATGACCCCTAAAAGTTTGCTGCGGCACAAAATGGCAGTGTCCTCTTTGAAAGAATTAACGGAAGGTGAATTTAAACTTATTATTCCCGAAATAGAAGAGCAAGCACCAGAAAAAGTAAATCGTGTCGTATTATGTAGTGGTAAAGTTTATTATGATTTATTAAAGTGCCGCCAGGATAATAAGCTGAATCATGTGGCAATCATTCGTGTTGAACAATTGTACCCTTTCCCAGAGCAGGTGCTCACAGAAGAGTTGCATCGTTACTCGAATGCCAAACAAGTGGTGTGGTGCCAGGAAGAGCCGCAAAATCAAGGGGCTTGGTATTCATCTCAACACCACATGAAAGCTTGTTTGCGAAAGGGACAAAAGCTACGCTACGCTGGTAGAGGGCAGTTTGCTTCTACAGCTGTAGGTAGTTCGTTATTGCACAAGAAACAGCAGGATGAGCTTGTGCTGGATGCTTTAACCTAATGGAATAGATACAAATCATAATTGAATTGAAAGGTGGTTAATTATGTCTTTACAAATCAAAGTACCAACTCTGCCAGAATCTGTTGCTGATGCCACAGTATTAAAGTGGCATAAAAACCCAGGAGATGCTGTTGCTCGTGATGAAAATCTGGTTGATTTAGAAACCGATAAAGTGGTGCTTGAAGTACCTTCACCGCAAGCTGGCGTGTTGCAGGATATTCAAAAAATAGAAGGCAGCACTGTAACAGCCGATGAAATCCTGGCCATCATCAATGCTGGTGCCAATGCACAGCCTGCAGTAACAGAGCAAGCTGCTGCAGTTTCTGCACCTTCATCAGCACCTTCTGGGCCTGCAGCCAGACGCAGTATGGCTGAGCAGGGTGTTCAAGCTTCTGATGTTCAAGGAACAGGAAAAAATGGGCGGATTTTAAAAGAAGACGTGGTAAAAAAGCCAGCCAAATCATCCGCTCCAATATCGTCCACAGTGAGCACTCATGGTCGCGAAGAGCAACGTGTCCCCATGTCCAGATTACGTGCCAAAGTAGCTGAGAGGTTGCTTGAAGCGCAGCACAATGCTGCAATGCTGACCACTTTCAACGAAGTGAATATGAAGCCCGTTATGGATTTAAGGCAGCGATACAAATCGGATTTTGAAAAGCGCTTTGATGTTCGCCTTGGTTTTATGTCATTTTTTGCCAAAGCCGCCATTGAGGCTTTAAAAAGATTCCCTTCAGTGAATGCTTCTATTGATGGTAAAGACATTATTTACCACGGTTATTATGATTTAGGTATTGCTGTTTCTACTGAGCGTGGTTTGGTGGTGCCGGTGCTTCGAAATTGTGATCAAATGTCTATGGCTGAAATTGAAGGTTCCATCAATGATTATGCAGGCCGTGCGCGCAGCGGCAAGCTTTCTATTGAGGAAATGACCGGTGGTACATTTACGATTACTAATGGTGGTGTATTTGGTTCCTTGATATCGACACCTATTATTAACCCACCACAAACTGGTATCTTAGGTATGCATAAAATAGAAGAGCGTGCCGTTGTTGAAAATGGCGAGATAGTAGCTCGTCCTATGATGTATGTGGCTCTGTCTTATGACCACAGATTAATTGATGGGAAAGAGTCGGTACAATTTTTAGCAACTATCAAGCATTTATTAGAAGATCCATCACGCTTTTTATTAGGTGTGTAATTTATTAACATGATTCTTAGAGGGATATAAACTATGAATTTACATGAATATCAGGCAAAAAAATTATTTGCTCAGTACAAGCTGCCTGTGCCTAAAGGCGATATAGCACTAAATGCTGATGAAGCTCTGACTGTTGCAGGTCAACTGGATTCAGATGGCTGGGTTATCAAAGCGCAAGTTCATGCCGGCGGGCGTGGCAAAAGCGGTGGGGTTAAGCTTGTAAAAAATAAAGATGAGCTTGTTGAGGTGGCAAAAAATTTATTGGGGACAAGGCTTGTAACCTACCAAACAGATGCTGATGGTCAACCTGTCAATCAAGTTTTGGTGGAAGAGATTTCTAAGATCAAATCAGAGCTTTATTTGGGTGCTGTGATTGATCGTGCTTCACGCCGTATTGTGATTATGGCATCTACAGAAGGTGGTGTGGAAATCGAGAAAGTAGCAGAAGAGACCCCTGAGAAAATTTTTAAGATTATGATTGATCCATTGTTTGGTGTTCTGCCTTATCAAGCGCGTCAGTTGGCATTCAATTTAGGGCTTGATGCATCGCAAATAAAACAACTGGTACATATCGTTACGGGCCTAGGCCATATGTTTGCTGAAAAAGATTTGTCTTTAGTAGAAATAAACCCTCTGATTATTACAGAGCAAGGTGATTTGCTTTGCTTAGATGGCAAAGTTAATGTTGATGATAATGCTTTGTATCGCCAATCGGCAATGCGTGCTTTACGCGATAAAACGCAAGAAGACGATCGTGTTAACCGTGCTCATGATTGGGAACTAAATTACATACCGTTGGATGGCGAAATTGGGTGTATGGTCAATGGAGCAGGTCTTGCTATGGCTACCATGGATCTGGTGAAGCTTCATGGAGGAAGCCCTGCTAACTTCCTGGATGTAGGTGGTACTGCAACCAAAGAGCGTGTTACAGAAGCTTTCAAAATTATTTTATCTGACAATCAGGTGAAGGCGATTTTAGTCAATATTTTTGGTGGTATTGTACGATGCGATTTAATTGCTGAGGGTATCATTGGCGCTGTCTCTGAAGTTGATCTTAAAATTCCAGTTGTTGTCCGGCTAGAGGGGAACCGTGCTGATATAGGGGCGCAAAAACTTAGTGAAAGTTCACTGAATATTATTGCGGCACAAAGTTTAAATGATGCGGCTGAAAAAGTCGTTGCGTCAATTGCGGAGAAGTAACACCATGAGCATATTAATAAATAAAGATACCAAAGTTATTTGCCAGGGCTTAACCGGCAAGCAAGGCACATTTCATACAGAACAAGCTATCGAATATGGTACGCGCATGGTCGGTGGTGTGACTCCGGGTAAAGGTGGCCAGACACACTTAAATTTACCTGTATTTGATACAGTGCAAGCTGCTGTAGATGCTACACAGGCTGATGCAACAGTTATTTATGTGCCAGCTCCTTTTTGTAAAGACTCGATAATAGAAGCAGCTGATGCAGGTATTAAGCTGATTATCTGCATCACAGAAGGCATTCCTACTTTAGATATGCTTGAAGTTAAATATTATATTGACGAGCATACAGAAAGTCGTATTGTGGGCCCCAACTGTCCAGGAGTGATTACACCTGGTGAATGCAAAATTGGTATCATGCCAGGTCATATTCATCAGCCTGGAAAGATAGGCATTGTGTCACGTTCAGGCACGTTGACTTATGAAGCTGTTAAGCAAACCTCTGATATTGGTATTGGCCAGTCAACTTGTGTAGGGATTGGCGGAGATCCTATTCCTGGCACCAACTTTATTGATGTTTTAAAACTTTTCCAGGACGATCCTAAGACGGAAGGTATTGTCATGGTCGGTGAAATCGGCGGTACAGCTGAAGAAGAAGCTGCTGAATTTATTCAATCTTATGTGACCAAACCAGTCGTAGCCTACATTGCGGGCGTCACGGCGCCTCCAGGTAAGCGTATGGGGCATGCTGGAGCTATTATTGCTGGTGGTAAAGGCACTGCTAAAGATAAATTTGCTGCACTTGAAAAAGCTGGTGTAAAAACAGTGCAATCCCCTACGGATATGGGTCAGGCTATAGCAGAAGCGCTTAAAGCTTAGATAAGCTGAAATGCTCATGCGCCAGTATGCAAAAAAACAGTTCCTTCTCTGTACTTTTTCTTGCATTATGCAAACGTAGGCTATAATGACTAAATGATGACACAAGGTGAATGAGCATGGACGTGAAAGACAAACTATCGATTAATGGTGTTGATTACGAATATTATAGCATTGATAAAGCCAATGATCAGGTCGCTGAGGATTTATTAAAATTACCTTTTAGCTTGATGGTTTTGCTTGAAAATCTGTTGCGTCATCTTGATAACGACACAGTAAAACAACAAGACATTGCAGCTATGGGGCAGTGGCTTGTGACAAAATCTTCCAATTCAGAAATTGCTTATCGCCCAGCTCGTGTTTTGATGCAGGATTTTACAGGTGTGCCAGCTGTGGTGGATTTGGCCGCTATGCGTGCCAAAGTCATGGATGAAAACGGCGATCCTGATCGTATCAACCCTATGACGCCTGTAGATTTGGTAATTGATCACTCAGTACAAGTTGATCGCTTTGGTAATCAAAATGCTATGCTTGATAATGTACGTATTGAAATGCAGAGAAACCAGGAGCGTTATGAATTTCTTAAGTGGGGTCAAAAAGCGTTTAAGAATTTTAGAGTGGTGCCACCTGGTATGGGGATCTGTCATCAGGTTAATTTAGAATTTTTAGCTGATGTGGTTTTCCGTAATGACAAGCAGGTTATTTACCCAGATACGGTGGTAGGTACCGATAGTCATACCACTATGGTCAATGGTTTAGGTGTTTTAGGTTGGGGTGTTGGCGGAATTGAAGCCGAAGCTGCAATGCTTGGCCAGCCAATTTCTATGCTTATTCCTGAAGTTATTGGTTTTCGTTTAGAAGGGTGTATTCCAGATGGCATTACTGCAACAGATGTGGTGCTTACCATTACTGAGAAGCTTCGAAAGCGAGGCGTGGTCGGTAAATTTGTTGAATTTTTTGGTGATGGCTTACAATCATTATCCCTGGCTGATAGAGCAACCATTGCTAACATGTGCCCTGAATTTGGTGCGACAGTGGCGTTTTTCCCTGTAGATGAAAAAACTTTAGATTATTTAGAGCTTACTGGGCGAAATTTGGACGTGATTGAAGCCGTAGAAGCTTACAGCAAGGCTCAGCACCTATGGTTCGATGCAAATCAACCAGAAAGAACTTACACAGATGTTTTATCACTAGATTTGAGTGACATAGAGCCTTCATTGGCAGGGCCTAAGCGTCCTCAGGACCGGGTAACGTTAAAAACTCTACCTACTACTTTTGCAGAGCTGGCTCCCGCTGTAGATGAGAAAAAAGAAGGCCAGCTTAAGCATGGTGATGTCGTGATTGCGGCTATCACCAGTTGTACTAATACCTCAAATCCCAGTGTGATGATTGCTGCAGGCTTGCTTGCAAAAAATGCACTTGAAAAAGGCCTTACTCGTCAACCTTGGGTGAAATCATCTTTAGCGCCTGGGTCAAGAGTGGTAACAGATTACCTGGAGAAAACTGGTCTTCAGACTTATTTGGATGAGTTGGGGTTTAATACAGTGGGTTATGGTTGTACCACTTGTATTGGTAACTCCGGCCCTTTGCCTGAGGAAGTGAGCGCAGCGATAGATGAAAATGATTTGTTGGTTTGTTCTGTGCTCTCTGGTAACCGTAATTTTGAAGGTCGGGTGCATCCTCAGGTTAAAGCTAACTGGCTGGCATCACCTCCTTTGGTTGTAGCCTTTTCATTGCTAGGCCACACTCGAGCTAATATTCAGAATGAGCCACTAGGTATTGGGCATGGTGGGCATCCAGTGCACTTAAAAGATATCTGGCCATCAAATGATGATATTCGTTCAGAAATGGATAAAATCGATCGTGAGATGTTTC
Source organism: uncultured Legionellales bacterium (assembly GCA_964352915.1). Taxonomy (GTDB): domain Bacteria; phylum Pseudomonadota; class Gammaproteobacteria; order PIVX01; family PIVX01; genus CAYGTQ01. The sequence continues at coordinate 1,032 of CAYGTQ010000031.1, read as the reverse complement.
GCCACAGCTACAGCTCAGTATTTGATGGTGATGAAAGCTGGCAGTCTATGGCTACTCAAAGTGGCAGTACTTATGAGTGGAATAAAGATTCAACTTACATTCAATATCCAACCTTTTTTGTAGATGGCCATGTGGTGGGGGAGGATATTGCTGATGCCCGTGTGTTGGCTGTATTTGCTGACAGCATCACCACCGATCATATTTCTCCTGCGGGAGCTATAGCTAAAAATAGCCCTGCAGGTAGCTACCTGCAGGAAAAAGGCATCGACCCTATTAACTTTAACTCTTATGGTTCCAGGCGAGGAAATCACGAAGTTATGATGCGCGGCACTTTTGCTAATGTTCGCGTTAAAAATGAAATGGTTGGTGGTAAAGAAGGTGGGTATACCATACATCAACCTTCAGGCAAAGAGATGTTTATTTTTGATGCTGCTCACCAATATAGAGATTCAAAAAATCCTTTGGTAATATTTGCGGGCAAAGAATATGGCACAGGCTCTTCGCGAGATTGGGCCGCTAAAGGTACGAGACTTTTAGGTGTACGAGCTGTGATTGCAGAGAGTTTTGAGCGAATTCACCGTTCTAACTTGATTGGCATGGGTGTTTTACCTTTACAATTTGTGGACGGTGCTAACAGGCAAACTTTAAATATCAAGGGTGATGAAGCCATAGCTATTACGGGTGTCCAAGGTATGACTGAAGCAGGCCAGCCAGTTAATTTGGTGATTACACGTAGTAATGGACAAGTGGAGGAGACCATTTTGTTGTGCCGCGTTGATACACAGAATGAGCTGAGATATTATCAAGCTGGTGGCATCTTACATTATGTGCTGTCTCGCCTTTAATCTGGTTTTGATTTATGGCTGAACCGAGCAAATTATGTAAGTTCCGTTGAAAGCCAGAATTTATGAATTTCGTTCATACATAGATAAGCAGCAATCTACATTAATTTTAGCATAATGATATATTAAGTATTACTCCAGCGATTCCCGGCTAACAAAAAAACCCTATAGAATCATAGAGATTCAGGTT
>CAYGTQ010000030.1:0-17815 GCA_964352915.1 uncultured Legionellales bacterium | reverse complement strand
TAATATAGCTATCTAAATTCTATACAAAGTTGCACTTAAGAGTTGAATTCAAGGAAAGTGTACTATGATTTATGGATTTTTATGTCTCATCATTATTTTTTGTCTATGGCGGTTCGTTTTCTTTTTCCGAAATCCTGCTCGACATATTGACTCAACAGCCACCGTAGTATCTCCTGCAGATGGCTATGTCTTATACATTAAAAAATAGATAAAGGCGTCATTCCTGTATCTGTAAAAAAAGGTCAAGAGATAGCTCTGCATGAATTGAACCAAGTCGAAAACTTAAAAAATATGGACGGCTATATCATTGGTATATTTATGACGCCCTTATCCATTCACTATAATCGTTCACCAGTAGATGGTAAAATAATTTTGAAGCATTATATCGACTCTTCTGAAAATGAAACAATGACCGAACTTCTGATCAATATACTGTTGATACTGTTGCGTAAAAAAACCAAGATTGACGAGCGTTACTATTTATCTAATGAAAGACTAACCTGGGGCATTAGAAATGATTTAGGAGATTTTTTTGTCATACAAATCGCTGACAAATGGATCAGGAAAATTGATTCTTGGAAAAAATGCCATGAATCAGTTACTAAAGGAGAGCAAATTGGTATGATAAAATTCGGCTCCCAATGTGATTTGATTATCCCCGAATCACTCTATTGCAAACTGAAGATCCAGGTTGGCGATTATGTGAAAGCAGGCCAAACTATTATTTGAAATTCATTGACTGTGCTTGTTTTGATGCAAAAACGACAACCACGACGGCAAGTGGCACAACAATTATTGTTTTTATGACAGACATTTCATCATTGTCAATAATTGAATAATAAACCAAACCATAAGCTACTATCAGGAGCTGCCCAAAAGCGCCGACTACTGACAAGATCAAGTCCATTTTTTTAAATGGACTTGTACGGATTATCTGTAGTTGACGGATACATCTTGTCAAAGACGTCAGTGAGGCTGCTCCAAGTATAAAAATATACTCAACCTGATTACTCCATAGCGCATAAAAAATAAATATAATTGAAAATATATGATGGGCTTTCATAATTTTCCAAGAAATATTCATCTGTGCAAGCCTAATCAAATGAAAAACGAAATAACCTATTATAAATTGCCCCAGAGATATGCATAACTTTGTATAATGCTCTTCGGTGACGATGAAAATTATTAAGAGCGGCATAGAAAACACTGAGATAGAAAAAGCTGTCATCATTTCTATCATGTGGATACTGACTTTATGAGCATCCACTCCAATCTATTGAGACAAATAAACTGGCAATTTACATTTCACCAATATAAATTCGAAGGTAGCGAGAAGCATGATTACAGCAAACGCATTACATAAGTGTGATTCCAGCATGGAGCAAAGCCTTTATACCTTTTTATTATTTATTAGACAACCTGATAAGCTTAAAGTTCCCAAGCCCTATGACAAATGACTCCGTTTATATAACCCATTGATTTATAAAATTATCAACCATAAGCTGATAAACTGTGCTTATCAAAAAGCCAGCTCTTTTGTAAAATAAAAATTTCCAGTAGTTATGTTATGAATGTTGCATTTAAAAATTCACTACAACGATGGAGCGCTAGAATAAGTCTTATTATTTTTTTCGGAAAAAAATCTATAATAATCAGGCCAATTCTGACAACAAAGTTTGATGAGCCGCTGCTGTCATCTGAACAATCCATTGCCATTGACCTTCCTCAGTAACTTGTTCGTGGCAAATGATATGTTTTTCATAAAGTCGAGCACGCATACGGCCACAACTCATCGGTGCTTTGATGGTATAGTGGCCTAAACGACCAAACAGCTGCTCAACAATCAATTGCTGCATAGCAGACAACCCCATACCTTCTTTAGCAGATACCCAAACTTTAGGTAAGGTAGATTGTACACGACCATGTAACCAACGCTCAGGTGCTTTATCTACTTTATTAAAAACCATCATCTGTGGAATGTGCGAGGCACCCATGTCCTTTAATACTTGTTGCACATCATTAATGGTGTCATAACGATCGTTTCTTTGACTGTCCACCACATGCAATAACAATTGTGATTCTCGTACTTCCTCTAACGTCGCACGAAAAGCTTCCACCAAATCATGAGGCAAAGCTCGAATAAAACCTACAGTGTCAGCCAAAATAATACTGTTGCCACCAGGCAATGCCACACGTCTCAAAGTAGGATCGAGCGTGGCAAAAAGCTTGTCAGCGGCATACACATCAGATTGTGTTAATGTATTAAACAGCGTTGATTTACCAGCATTGGTGTAACCTACCAATGACACCAAAGGCCATCTGGTACGAAGGCGTGCTCGCCGATTTTGCTCACGGTTTGACTGCACTTTAGATAACTGTTGCTGTATAGCAGACATGCGCTGACGAATCAGTCGCCTATCAGTTTCAAGCTGAGTCTCACCAGGTCCTCGCAAGCCAATCCCACCTTTTTGTCGCTCTAAATGCGTCCAACCACGTACCAAGCGTGTGGATAGGTGGGTGAGCTGTGCTAATTCAACTTGTAGCTTTCCTTCAAAAGTTCGAGCACGTTGAGCAAAAATGTCCAAAATCAAGCTCGTACGATCAAGCACGCGCACGCCAAATAAGCGAGACAGTTCAGATTCTTGTGAAGGTGATAATGGGTGATTAACCAAAACAATGCTGGCACAAGTGGCCACCACTACTTGTTTGATTTCATCAGCTTTTCCTTGACCTAAAAGAAGCTTAGCCCGTGGCACGATGTTCAGCGCATCTATCTGCGCAAGAACAGTGGTGCCTGATGCACGCACCAGCTCAACAAATTCATGACGATCATCGACATGATAATTTTGTTGATTTAGAGAGACATGTACCAAGATGGCTCGTTCATCAGCGGTACGCATGAAACGATCCTTGCTTGGTGCTAGTCCTCAGTTTCGATAGCCTCAGGTTTTTTAGTTCGCTCCGGTGGGCTACTAAGTTTAATAGCTCGACTGGGGACGATGGTAGAAATTGCATGCTTGTACACCATTTGTTCTATGGTATTTTTTAATACCACTGAATACTGATCAAATGCACTGATACATCCCTGTAGCTTAATTCCATTGGTCAAATAGATAGACACAGCCGCCTTCTCTTTTCTCAATGTATTTAAAAATGCATCTTGTAACGCTAACGACTTACTCATCCCATGAGCTCCTAGCTGTAGTTATGGAACACAAACAGTGATTATAGCACAGTGAGTGGCTAAGCCCACGCTCACCTAACAAGTCGTGCAAGCTACCCAAGAAATTTAGTGACCATCTCCAGTGCATCTGATGTATGTGGTGGTAAAAGTGTCACATCCTGCCATGATCTTAACCAAGTTAATTGGCGCTTAGCCAGCTGACGGGTTGCCACAATGGCTTTATACACCATCTCATCATAGCTATCTTGACCTTGTAAGTAACGCCAAATCTGGCGATAACCAATAGAGCGCACAGATGAATGTTCCGTGGTTAAATCCCCTTGCTCATAAAGCTTTCTTACTTCTTCTACCAAACCAATCTCAAGCATGTGGTGAAAGCGCTCAGCTATTTTCTGATGTAAGTCAGAGCGAGATGGTACGTCAAACGCAAAAAATTTCATAGGCCAGGGCGGCAAAGATCTAGACAAATTTTGCAACTCGCTGATAGGACGCCCTGCAATACGCCAAACTTCCAATGCACGCAAAATACGTTGCGGATCACTTGCATGAATTTTTTCGGCGGCCGCTGGATCGATGCCCTGCAGTTTATGGTACAGATAATCCAAACCATACTGACGTCTTAGGCCGTCTAACTCCTCACGAATGACTGGATCACGCTCAGGTAGCGCACTGACACCTTCACGCATACTCCTGAAATACATCATCGTACCGCCAACCATAAGAGGCAGTGCTCTTCGCCTATAAACATCATCAATTGTAGCACAAGCATCCTGATAGAATTGCCCCAAAGAATAATGTTCACAAGGATCACGAATGTCAATCAGCCAATGTTTACATTGAGCACGCACATCATGCGCAGGCTTTGCTGTGCCAATGTCCATGCCACGATAAATCATTGAAGAATCAACGCTGATAATTTCAATCGGATATTGTTTAGCTAACTGCAATGCCAACTCTGTTTTGCCTGTGGCGGTGGGGCCCATCAGACACACCACCGGTTTTAGCCGAAAACCCTTAGACATCAAGATAATTGCTTAGAAGCATGTAACCACTGTGACAACATAGCTGGAGTAATTTGTACAGCATGTGATCTCCCATGTTCTTGATGCTCTTGAGCTTGCCACAAAGATAACAGTTCAAATAAATGTTTCTCACTTAACGCGTTCATTTTTAAATAAGCAATCAGATGATCGATAGCAGAAACAACATGTTTCTCATGATTTTTTAAAGCTCCAGGCCATGCCTTAAAGCAGGCACTCCAATCAACCCAGGCCAGACTGGGGGGGGCAAAGCGCAAAATAATGCTGTCACGTTGTAATCGAGTTAAGCCTACGCCCCACAATTGAAAGCATGCTTGAAATCGCAGTAAATTATCGATGGTGATTTCAGGCAATTCAATGCTCTCTGGGATAGCCAACGGTTGAGAGCTTATACTTTGTTGGTGTTGCCATGCAGTTAACAATTGCTGCTTAACTTGAGACTGCCACAACTGTTTGATGTCCATAAGATAGATATGTTTTTGAGACTCAACTAAAGCAAAATCATCGTACAATCGTGTTAAGAGTTGCCATGCTGGGTCGGAAGCTTCCATAACTTCAGAAGACATAGCAGGTTTTTCTATCATGCCATCACATACATCCAATGCTGGCGCAACAGTATGGGAGCGGTCTAGAGAAGGTGATTGCTGTAAAGTTTTAAGTAAGTTCACATACAAAAAATCATGTACTGAACGTGCATCTCTAAAGCGCACTTCAAGCTTAGCAGGATGCACATTGACATCCAGACCATCGCCTGGTAGCTCCAAAAACAAAACATAGCTTGGCTGGCCTTCATCAGTTAACTCATAAAAAGCCTGTTTAATAGCATGCTGGATGTATTTGTCACGAACAAAACGACCGTTAACATACATATATTGCCAATCTGGTTGACGACGCTCTAAAGAGGGGCTTGCTATCCAGCCACTTAATGTCATATCAAAGCTATCTGACTGCACAGGTAATGCATGCTGTACGAAGGCTGTGCCTAATAATTTTTGCAGTCGGCTTTGCTTTTGCAATGCACTCTCAGCATGAGGCAAAGTATACATGGTTTTGCCATTATGAGACAGTATAAATCGACATTGAAAGCGGCTTAAGGCCAAGCGTTTAAATACTTGCTCAATGTGCTGCCATTCAGTTTTTTCGCTACTAAGAAACCGTTTTCTAACCGGCGTACAATAAAATAAGTCTCGCACAGATATCACAGTTCCTTGCTCAACACTAGCTGGCATCACCGATTCAATCTGTGATGCTTGTGCTCTGATTTGATAAGCATCAGGTGATGATTGGAAACGCGATGCCAAGGTCATACGAGATACACCAGCAATGCTTGCTAAAGCTTCTCCACGAAAACCAAGCGTTGCGATCTCTGGTAGCACTTGGTGCCCTGTAAGCTTGCTGGTGCTGTGATTGGTGATGGATAAAACCAAGTCATCACGATGAATACCATGGCCATGGTCAATCACTTCAATTAAGCCAAGTCCAGATTTTTCTACATGAATGGTAACGCGATCGCTACCAGCATCCAAACTGTTCTCTAATAATTCTTTCAACACAGACGCAGGACGCTCTATCACCTCACCTGCAGCAATCTGATTGATCATGTGGCTTGATAATGTTTGGATCCTCATCCCGCTATGATACCGGTATAGTGAGCAATTGCCCTACATACAACTTATCGGATTTGATTACATTAGCTTGTTTTAATTGAGAAACAGCTACGCCAAAACGATCAGCTAAACGCCCTAAGCTATCGCCTGAGCGCACTTTGTAAATGGTCTTGCTTTGAGAAAACACCGTACCTTTGAGAGGTCTCTCTTTAAAATAGCCTTTAATACCTTGTAATATGGCATGAGCAAGTTTGCTTTGATAAGTGTGGTTTCTAAGTTTTAATTCTTCACGACGATTAGAGATAAAACCAGTTTCAATCAGAAGAGATGGAATATCAGGGGATTTCAATACGACAAATCGCGCTTGCTCTACCCGACGACTTCGCAGCGTTACCACCTGTTTGAGCGAAGATAAGACATGCTCACCCAAGCGCAAGCTGTCTTTGATGGTGATACTTTGTGAAAGATCGATAAGAACAGTTTTGAGCAAACGATCTTTATCGGTCAAATCGACACCGCCAAGCTCTGAATAATTCTCTTTCTCAGCCAGCCATCGCGCGGCTTCGCTGGTTGCACCACGTTGTGAAAGCGCATAAACCGAAGCGCCATGCAAGCGTCGATTTTTAAATGCGTCAGCATGAATTGAAATAAACAGATCGCTGGAAGCTCCTCGCGCTTTTAACAGGCGTTTTCGCAAAGGAACATAGTAATCCCCTCGGCGCGTCATCACAGCACGCATTCCAGGCTCTTTATCGATATAATTTTTAAGCTTTTCAGCAATACGTAATACCACCTTTTTTTCATGCGTACCTCGTGGCCCAATGGCACCAGGATCCTTACCTCCATGGCCTGCATCAATCAAAATCACCACTTCTCGTAAATATCTTGGAGGCAGTGCTACTTTAGAAGATTGTAACTTAACATTCTGGGAGCTTTGCCCAGGTTTAGTCAAAGGTCTGGGCTTAAATTTTGTTATTATAGGTTTTGAGCTGCCAATTTGCTCCATGAAATCAACCACCAAACGCGCAGGACGGTTGGCTGCATTGAGAGTGAATACTTTTTGGCCGACTGAGCGCTTCATATCAAACACGACCCTCAATTTATTCGGGTATGCACGCGTTCGAATAGCTTTAACGGCTGCAGCAGTCGGCAATTTTGGGATTGCGGCCTTAAGTTTGGCTCCTGTCAAATCTAAGACATATCTCTCAGGATTGCTTAATTTAAAAAACTGATATTGATCGATGGTTGCGTTGGCAGACAACACCACACGAGTTTTATCTGCATGAGCTGAGAACCTAACAGCATTCACATCAAGTGCCCATAAAGAACAAGGCCATAATGCGGTCAATAAAAAACAACACAGCATAATCAACGCACTTGCACGCTGGTTAAGGCTTTGATAGTTTCTGCAAAGCAATTTTGCCGCAGTCACTTTGTGCTTCAATCTGGCAATGGCGTGTTTCATCAGCAAAAGTAAATGTTATGATCCAATCAGGCTTCGGCAACCATGGGCAAATTTCAGCCCATTCGACAAAAAAATACGTCTTATGGGGTGAGTAATCATCAAGCCCAAGCTCTGCTACCGCACTCAGCTCCCCTTGTAGCCGATATAAATCCAGATGTAAACAGTGGCGATCAGCAATTGTGTATTCTTCAATCAATGTATAACTGGGACTAGGTATGGCGCCTTCTACGCCCCAGGTCTTTAGTATGCTGCGGATCAAGGTAGATTTACCCACGCCCAAATCACCCTGGCAATAAATAGCCATAGGTTTTGTTAAGAGCTCAGCTATGCCGCGCCCTAGTTGAAGCATGTCTTCTTCTTGATGAAGTTCTTGCTGCCAATGCATTCAGGCTCTCTCATTAAAATCATGGTTTACCAGCGCACGAAGCTCAGCGATTACATCACTGGCCATCAAGCCTCGTTCACCACCTGCGTGTGCAGCCCGATCGCCTGCTAACGCATGCAGATACACCCCCCACTCTGCCGCATCATTGATAGGAAATCCTTGAGCTAAAAGCCCACCCATCACACCAGAAAGCACATCGCCTGTGCCAGCGCTGCTCATCCCTGGGTTACCCAATGAGCAAACTGAGGTACGTTCCAGACCTTGTATCAAAGTACCACAACCTTTTAGCACCACCGAACCACCGTAACGATGCTGTAGTTCATGTGCCTTTTGCAGGCGATTATTCTGAACAGCTTCACTGGTGCATTCAAGCAATAACGAAGCTTCACCTGGATGTGGTGTTAAAATCCGACCTGAAGATTGGCTTGGATTTTGTGCTAAAAAATACAATGCCCCAGCATCGACAACCATAGGCAAAGAACACTCATTGACTTCTTGCCACATTTGCTTTGACCAATCACTGTGACTCATGCCAGGGCCAACTACCACCACGTCTGCACTCGCCATCATATCAGCCAACCTTTCAAGAGGGGCACACATCGCCTCAGGGCACGCTGATAATATGCCTGCCTGGTTGATAGCGTGGGTCAATATTGTTACTTGACCAGCACCGACACGCAAAGCTGCTTGGGCTGCTAAAAGTGCAGCGCCTGGCATGCCTAAATCACCACCAACCACCAACACATGCCCAAAATGACCTTTATGACTATTGTGTAGACGCGGGATAAACAACTCATCATAGTCGCGTCCAGGCAACGTATAACATGTGGGCATGATATTTTGTGGCAGTTCTTCAACACCTAAATCATCACCATGCAATGCACCCACATAATCACGAGCAGGGCCCATGAGAAGACCTACTTTATAAGCAATCAATGTGACTGTTGCGTCTGCAATTATAGCGCACCCTAACGGCACCCCGCGATCGGCACACAGCCCTGATGGCACATCTAAAGCTAAGACAAAACCCTCAAAGGTATTGATCCGACTGATCACACTGGCCATGAGCCCCGTCACATCACGTTCAAGGCCTATGCCTAACAAAGCATCGACCACCACATCACTCGTCTGAAAAATGAGCTCTTGCTCTTGGTAGGCTGTGATGGTTATTCCCAGTTCTAGACACTGCGTGCACATCTCTTTAGCACAATCTGTGGTAGGTTCATCAATGCGTATGATCTCAGTAGGATAGCCCTGAGCATGGGCTAGGCGTGCCAAGACATAACCATCACCACCATTGTTACCAGAGCCGCACAACACCTTTACCGACACGGGATTGGGATAATAGTGCTTTAAAACATCAAAAGCAGCTTGACCGGCTCGTTCCATCAAAGTCTTGGCAGAAACTGTGTGAGTGAAAGCATATGCCTCTATGCTTCGAACAGAAGCAACGGAGTAAGCATGTTCACTGATCATCACTCACCTTGATTTTGAAACAAAGCTTGCCTGTAAAAACGCAATTCTTCAATGGAATCTCGAATATCAGACAAAGCTAAGTGTTGCGATATTTTCTTTGGCATGTCCAGCTGGGGGTACCAGCGTTTCGCCAATTCTTTGAGTGTGCTGACATCCACATGACGATAATGAAAAAATGCTTCAAGCTTGGGCATATGGCGGTAAAGGAAGCGTCTATCCATACAAATAGAATTACCACACATAGGTGAAATGCCTGGTTTAACATGCTGGGTTAAAAAAGCCAAGGTTTGTGCTTCAGCCTGCGCTTCCGTAGTCTCGCTGGCTTCAATACGTGCTATCAAGCCCGACTTCTGGTGCTGTTGGCGCACCCAATCGCCCATACCAGCTAAACATTCTTTGGATTGATAAATGGCAAGCTCCGGTCCTGTCGCTATCTCGTTTAAGTGAGCGTCTGTGACAATGGTGGCAATCTCTACGATACGATCGTTATTGGGCTCAAGTCCTGTCATTTCCAAATCAATCCAAATCAGACGCTCATCCATAACTACCCCCTTTGTTCGCCTAAAAATAAAACCATCGATAATCGACAGCATAACACAGCCTTTCAGTGAGGCAATGCTGCAGCAAGTATTCTCAAGAATGTGCACCACAAAACTCTGGTAGCATCACGCCTCATGCACAACATTAAGTATTAAACAAATCATTATGGTTATAAACTGCCTTAATGCGCACTCATCTATAAAAAAAACAATGAAATCAAAAAATTATATTAAATATTTTACTGCCTCCATGCTTTTGGCAAGCTGCTTTCACAATAGTCAAGCTGACACCATATTCACAAGTGCATGAAAAGGATTTTCTGTTAATAAAGGCCGTGAAATTTATTATACTCTCGGCCAATCTGGTGATGACACCAGGTGTATCCCGTTCTCTATCAAAAGCAAACAAGCCATTGACCTGATAAAATTAGAGCCACAAAATATTTCCAACTTCAAAAAAACCCAACCACAACTACGTTATTGCAACCATACTCGAGCACCAATAAAAAAGGAGTCACTCACATTTTGGCAAGCCTACGTATACTGTTCATATGGTTTGCTTACGATATATCTAGATACTGCAAAAAAAAGTTGCTTTTTTTTTGGTTTTATTGAATAATAATGGGGCTTTTGTCATCCAGTGCAAACTGTTTGATTGGAAAGCACCCCCTTAAAGACACACTTATACGGAGAACCTAATGAAATCAAACCACTATATTAAATATTTTACTGCTACCATACTTCTAGCGTGCTGCTTTCACAACATTCAAGCTGAAGTTATCTTCAGAAGTGGAATGACAGGTTTTGGCATCGAGCAAGTTGAGAACGTTTATTACGTCACAGGTCAATCTGACGATGCAACTCAGTATGCCCAATTCTCTATCGAAGGCAACCAAGCTATCGGCCTAACAACATTGACACCAGGAAGTGTCTCAGAAAGCGTCAAACAACCCAAGAACAGCCACATTGTTGTTACCATGTTAGACTTTTTACAAAGCACGCCAGTCACACAAGTGACGACTTCTGTAGAGATCTTAATCAAGTGGTTTCTCAAATATGGTGGACAAATCATTGGGGCAGAAGACGGCAAACAAGAAGATGGAGCCACTGCATCTGATGTAGCCATCTTGCTATCGTTTAAGCAAGTCACCGGAGTTTAATAAGCCGGTAAACTGTGGAGGCGCCTGAAAAGGCCCTCCATCCAGTTTGTCCAGCCCACCTTTCTCTTGTCGATGCAGACAAAGCCACTACATCACATGGTAAAACATGATACAATTATACTTACCGTTTAGCTGAATCTTTTTGTTGAGCAGGTTATGAGTTCTAATTTTATACAGATGGGTACAGAGCTTCTACTAGCCCAATGGCGTGATCTAGAAAAAGTTAAACATAGTATCAACGATAACTTTGCTAAAGCCTGTGAACTGCTTCTCAAATGCGAGGGGCATATCATCGTCACAGGGCTGGGTAAGTCAGGCCATATTGCCCGCAAATTGGCAGCCACACTGGCAAGCACTGGATCGCCTGCTTTCTTTCTTCATCCGACAGAAGCTGCCCACGGTGACATGGGCATGATCACAGCGAAGGACATGCTTTTAACCATTTCCTTTTCTGGCAACACACCTGAGCTTGTGGCTTTGCTGCCAGCTTTTAGGCGCCTTAACCTACCCATGGTTGCTATCACCGGTAAAGCTCTCTCTCCACTGGCTCAAAGTGCTACAGCGACGCTGATGCTGCCTAAAATGGAGGAAGCCTGTCACCTTAATTTGGCGCCCACCACATCCAGCACCGCTACCTTGCTTTTAGGTGACACTCTGGCAATGACCGTATCTAAGTTAAGGAATTTTTCACAAAATGACTTTGCCCTGCGCCACCCAGGTGGTCAGCTGGGGCAAAAACTTAATCTGCGTATCAGTGACATCATGCACCAAGGAAATATGATCCCTAAGGTTACAGCACGCACCAGTTTGCGCGATGCTTTGATAGAAATCACCCAGAAAAAACTTGGCTTCACCACCGTCATCGATTCACAGGGACATTTGGAAGGGATCTTCACCGATGGTGATTTACGCCGAGCCTTGGATCACCATCAGCTTGATATCAAAAAAACACCCATTGGTGAATTAATGACGCTGGGCTGTAAGTCTGTACCACCAGCGATGCTGGCCAGTGATGCGCTCATAATGATGGAGCAACATAAAATCACGGCCCTGACTGTGACGCATCCGGATAAAACACTGGCAGGCGTGGTTCACTTGCACGATTTACTGGCACGAGGTTTGGATGTCCCCACAAAATCTTCTTGAGCTTGCAAAGCCTATTCGCCTATTGATGTGTGACGTCGATGGCGTACTGACCGATGGCCACATCTATTATAGCCATCCCACCAGTGAGCAGTTCGCTTTTCATGTGCATGACGGCGTAGGGCTTATGCTATTAAAACATGCTGGTATCGAAGTGGCCATCATCACCACATCGCAATCTCCAGTGATTCAACCACGGATGAATTTTTTAGGTATTGATGAACTGCATCAAGGGATCAGAAAAAAAATCACCACTTTCGAACATTTACTGGATAAATACAATCTTAAGCCCGAAATGACAGCCTACATTGGTGATGATATTCCTGATTTGCCTGTCATTAAGCAGGTAGGTTTGGGTGTCGCCGTGGCCAATGCTCATCATCATGTCCGTGACGCTGCACACTGGATCACTCAAAACCCTGGCGGACATGGCGCAGTGCGTGAGTTGTGCGATCTGATTTTAACCGCTCAAAACAAAATGGACAGCGCCATTGAATTGCTGACTCAAGCATGAAAAATGTATTACTTCGCTTGGGCTACCTTGCCATTGTCAGTACCATGCTAATAGCCACTTTGCGTTGGTGGGAGCGCCCACATGTCATACCTAACTTACTGACTACACCAAGCCATCAACCCGATGCCTTCATCACCGGTGTGATCAGTACTCAGTTTGATAAAACAGGCCAAATTGCAAATCGCCTGAAGGCACCTCTTCTTTTACATTACAATGAAGACGGCCGCACTGAAGTACATAGCCCTCATATTGAATTACCAAGCCAAGATCATGCTCCCTGGTATATTGAAGCTGCACATGGCCAATCACAAGGCGATCATAAAGTCATCGATTTACAGAAAAATGTTCACCTGACACAACCTGCTACCGAAAAAACAGGGGAACGACATATCAGAACCGACGTATTACACTATTGGCCTAATCAACATTTCGCACAAACCAATAAACACGTGACCGTCACTGAGCCTGGCAGCGTCATTCAATCAAAAGGCGCACGGGCTTATTTTCAGGAAAATAGGATCCAATTGCTAGAAAAAGCTCAGGTAGTTTACAAGCCCGAAGCTATGGATCAGCAAATCAAAACTTAACAAAAGCTTCTCCCTTATTGAACATCATGATATATTAAAGATTATGTCGCATGTACTTCGCACCGAAAACCTCAGTAAATGTTATCGCTCACGTTGGGTAGTGAAAGACGTTTCATTTCAATTAAAATCAGGTGAAGTGGTCGGACTTTTAGGTCCTAACGGTGCTGGCAAAACTACAAGCTTCTACATGGTTGTGGGACTCACTGCTTGTGATCGTGGTCAGGTTTTTATGGATAATCAGGATATAACAGCCTATGCCATTCATCAACGTGCTCGGTTAGGCGTGGGTTATTTACCTCAAGAAATGTCGATTTTTAGAAAATTAAATGTCCGTGACAACATCCTTGGCGTACTTGAATTTCGTCGTGAGCTGAGCAAAAAAGCACGTTTAAAAAAGCTCGATGAGCTGCTTGATTCGCTACACATCAGTCATTTAAGTAAAATTATGGGGATCAGTCTCTCCGGTGGTGAGCGACGCCGAGTTGAAATCGCCCGAGCCCTGGCGATGTCACCTAAATTTATGTTACTCGATGAGCCTTTTGCAGGTGTTGATCCTATCTCCATCGGTGACATCAAACAGATCATTGATTATCTAACAGAACAGCACATTGGGATCTTGATTACCGATCATAATGTACGAGAAACTTTAGACATCTGCCAACGCGCCTACATTGTGCATGACGGCACTATCATGGCAGAAGGAGCACCTCTTGAACTCATGAGCAACACCTCAGTGCAAGATATATACTTGGGCAAAGACTTTAAGCTGTAGTATGAACAGCACTGTTCTCCAGCACTGTTTGCTGCAATTTTTTAACAAATCGCTGTAATGCCTCAATGCCTGCTGCTTCTGCTTCAAGGCACCATTTTTGTAAGCCATCAAGTAAAGCTTGGCGACTTGAATATTGTTGCTGCCAGAGTTGTTGGAATTTTTCACGGTATTGGTAAGCCAAACGCAAAGTCTCACCAGCTGACAGTAAATCTTCTAACCGCTTACGTGCACCAAAAGACATCAATGCTCTATCACGTATCACCAAAGTTTTACCACGGCGAAACAAACGCTTTTCATGCTTTTGAGCACTGCGTTTCATATCTTTAAATATGGGTAACAACACTTCACGGCTGTATTGTGCCAGCAATCTGAATCGAGCACTTAACAAAGCCTGCACAGTAGCATCGTCCACAACAGACTTGCTTTGGAGCTGTTTTATTTTAGGCGGCAATTTCTTGATTTTTGCAAGTTTTAAGCATTGCAACAGCCTAAGATAACACCAACCTATATCAAATTCCCACCAACGCATGGAAAAACGAGCAGATGAGGCATAAGTATGATGATTGTTATGAAGCTCTTCACCACCGAGCAAAATTCCCCAGGGTGAGAAATTACGTGCAGCATCTTCACATTCAAAGTTGCGATAACCCCAAAAATGACCCACACCATTGACCACACCTGCTGCAAAAAATGGGATCCACATGATTTGTACTGCCCAGATGGTTAAACCGGGAATACCAAACAGAAACAGATCAAGCAACAACATAAGTACAACACCCAATCGTCTGTATTTTTGGTAAAAACTCTCAACACGATCGCGTGGCGTACCATAATCATATTTAGCTAATAATTCTGGGGTAACAGCCGCGCCATAAAGTTCAACACCTCTAAAAAGCACTTCTTTGATGCCACGGATTTGTGGGCTATGAGGATCGTCAGGTGTCTCAACATGTGCATGATGTTTACGGTGCACCGATACCCACTCATTGGTCAACATGCCGGTACTCATCCAGAGCCATAACCGAAAAAAGTGACTCAACACAGGATGCAAAGCGACAGACCGATGAGTCTGACAACGGTGTAGGTACAAGGTCACTCCTATGACAGTGACATGCGTCATGACCAATGTCGCTACTAGGTAACCTATCCAGGAAAAATTCAACCAACCGTACACCATGACTTCAACTCCTTACGTGAACGAAAAATACTGCTCAAAGTTCCTAAGCTCTAGCCATTTTATTATAAACAGTATTCTTGCCTGATAACAGTGAGAGAGTAAAATATGAACAACTCATGGTCAAACATAAGACACTCCTAGAAATTGTATCATCCTTAGTTTTGTCTGTGCGCCCTGAACAACCAATAAAGTGAAATCGACACCAAAAGCAGTCCTGAAACAGTGATGAGTTGACTCGCAGCTCCATTCACATGAGGTGTGAATGAAAAAAATAAAATATGGATTAGAAATAAAACACCGGGAAAAAACTCTATCAGCACAAAAAGATAGTGATACCAAGCTGGGGGTATGGTTGCGTTGCTGCTCTTCAGATCATGCCGGATCCACATGATGCCCCTGGATGCAGCTATGTAGGAGGAAATACCAGAAATTTCCAAAAAGAAACAGTAAGAATCTTCCAGGAGACTGACCGCGTAAAGCATGATTAAAACCACATTATAGAGCCACATTAACTTTGGCAAATTATCCATATTCAACAGTTTGGATACATGATAAAGCAAGTAACCTGCACAAAAAATAATATGTGCATTTTCAAACCAAGA
Source organism: uncultured Legionellales bacterium (assembly GCA_964352915.1). GTDB lineage: Bacteria > Pseudomonadota > Gammaproteobacteria > PIVX01 > PIVX01 > CAYGTQ01. The sequence goes on along the minus strand of CAYGTQ010000030.1, from coordinate 2,164 downwards.
ATAAGCAGGAACGACAAAAGGCTGCCAAAAAATATAATAACAAAAAATCACTGTCCCAGATGAAGCAATGTAACCACTCACCATGTGCTCAACCATGCGCTGATCAGCATACAACCCATCACACGTATACAACTGCCAGCGAGCAACAACATTTTCAAGCAAATGCAACCCAAGCGCGACACCTACGATAATGAACAATTGCCAAAATAAACCCATGGAAAACCCCACACACTTTCAACGTTTTTCTTAAGTATAGACTTCTGATCATAGGCATGATGATAACTTAACATTGTACTCTAGATTTTGAGATCTTTGACCGCTGCTCTTTCTGAAAAGGCTTAACTTCCGTCAAGACTTTTATCCAGATACTAGGCAACTCTTTGTAAAATTGGTATAGTGACTATAAATTACTCGTCTTTGAACCACCAGCGAGACAACCTATGCCTAACACCCACCGTATCAAAATGCTCTTGGACGAATTTTTACCTTACCTTATGACAGGTGTTGCTGTTGTCATAGGCGTATCTTTTTTCAAGCTTTTGGTTTTTGCTTTATTTTGGGGAACGCTGGTAGGTCTTGTACTTTATGTGCTGGATAAAGTTAAGCAATCTTTTTGGCCGTCCACAAAATTCAATAAAAGAGACAATCGCATCATCGATGTTGACACAGAAAACTGATGCCTGAGCTACCTGAGGTAGAAACCACCAAGCGTGCCATCGAACCTTGGCTTTCAAACCAGAACATTGACAAAGTTCATTGCCGCCAGCCTCAATTACGCTGGCCCATCCCTAAAAAAATCCTAACACTAAAAAATCAACCTATTTTAAACATAGGGCGACGCGGCAAATACCTTTGGCTTGAATGTGAGCCTGGCTACATCTTAATCCACCTGGGGATGTCTGGACACCTGCGTATCATCACCGACAAACAGCCTGCCAACAAACACGATCACATTGATTTATGCCTGCAAAATGGGCATCGATTGCGCTACCATGATCCAAGGCGTTTTGGCTCATGGTTGTGGGCAGAAGACTTAACCACCCACCCACGGCTGCAGAGCATGGGGCCTGAGCCTCTTAGCCGACAATTCCATGGAAAATACCTTTGGCAAATGATACAAAGTAGGCAAACGCCCATCAAAACATTGCTGATGAACAACCAAGTGGTACCCGGTATTGGCAATATTTATGCCAATGAAACCTTGTTCCTCGCGGGCATCATGCCAACACGCTCTTCTAATCTGTTGAATTTGGAGGATTGCCAACGCATAGTTAGCCTATCTAAAAAGCTTCTAAGGCAAGCTATTCAAGCCGGCGCCACCCCCCTAAAAGACTTCCGTGCCAACCATCAACCAGGCTATTTTCAACAACAACTGTGGGTGTATGGACGCCATGACCAGCCTTGCAAACGATGTAAAACACCCCTTGAAAGTGAGACGCTGGGACAAAGACGCACAGTTTTTTGCCCTAAATGCCAAGTTTAGCCTGGAGGCCAGGTCAAATGGCGCCCAGCTAAAATATGCTGATGAATGTGGAACACCGTCTGACCGCCGCCCTCATTGACATTAAACACCAAGCGATAACCTTTATCAGCAACCCCTGCTTCACGCGCAATGCTCTGAACCACTCCCATCATTTCTGCTAATAAGTTACCGTCCTCTGGCTGTAAGTCATTGATGGTAGCAATGTGGCGCTTAGGCACCACCAAAGCGTGCAGCGGCGCCTGTGGATTAACATCACGAAACGCTACCACTTGAGCCGTTTCATGCAAATATTCGCTTGGGATTTTTTTATCGACAATATCACAAAAAATACAACCCATGACGTCCTCCCTGTTAAGTCGAATATATTATGCTACAATCGGTGTTTTTTTCATAGGTTGTGAGCATGTCTGACAGTTTTATCACAGGTTATCAATTTTTCTCGATCAATGATTGTGAAACACTCAAAGGCCAACTGAATGCCATACTCAAACCTTTTGAGCTTAAAGGTACCCTATTGCTGAGTACAGAAGGCGTGAATCTTACACTTGCCGGGCAACAGCAAAATTGCGCTCAAGCCCTCAAAGTACTTAAAGATTTACTGCCTGAACTTGCACTTTCAACTTACCCTATCGATACCATCCCCTTCAAACGCCTATGCATTATAATCAAAACAGAAATCAT
>CAYGTQ010000029.1:0-17852 GCA_964352915.1 uncultured Legionellales bacterium | reverse complement strand
TTGTGCAGGAGACTGCAGCCGGCTTGCCAATAGCTCCTTAGCCGGGAATTGCTGGTATTACTCAATATTGATTGTGTAGAATCAATCGGATAGAATACTTTACCGCTGTAAATTATCCGCAACCAAGCATTCATGAGTCAAGCAAAAATTGTTCTGCTTTTAAGCTATATATGTGTAGCTTCTATTTCTGCTGCTATCATTACGCCTGCTTTGTTGCAGATTCAGCGTGACTTTCAATTGGAGCAAGGTCAAATTGAGTGGGCCGTATCGTCTTTTTTATTTGGTTATGTGTTCGGTCAATTAATTTATGGGCCACTTGCTAACAGATTTGGTCGGCTGCATGCTCTTAGAACGGGGCTTTTGGTCAACTTGTTGGGTATTATTTTATGTTTACTAGCCGTTGGCTGTGAGAGTTTTGGATTTCTTCTTTTTGGTAGGCTGATCACAGCTTTAGGTGCTGCGGCTGGGCTTTGTTGTACACTTACATTGATTAATGAGTTACTCACTGAAGAGCAAGCTAAGCAAACCCTGTCGTTTGCTGTAGTTGCATTTACATTGGGTGCGGGAGCTTCAGTAACTTTAGGTGGACTCATTACTCAATATGCCCATTGGTATGGTTGTTTTTGGGTGTTGATGGCCCATGGTATCATTATGTTTTTAGCTACTTGGAATTTCTCAGAGACACTTAAAAATCCACAGCCAATAAATATTTGTCCTCTTTTGCGCAGCTATTTTAACATCATTTCGAAGAGACAGTTTTTTGCTTTTTCTGCTGTGGTGGGTCTTGCTGCTGTAGTCAATTATGGCTACTCAGCATCCGCACCCATTTTTACACAGTCTGTGTTGGGCCTTTCACCATTTGAATATGGCTATTGGAATATCATTAATATGTCAGGCATGCTCAGCAGTGGTTTTTTAAGTGCTTATTTGCTTAAACGTTATTGTGCTAAGTTTGTTGTCAAAATAGGTTTGAGCTGCCTTATTCCGTGTATTATTTCAATATGCTTGATTTCAATATCAAACGACGTCAGTTGTTTCTGGTTTTTTACTAGCACCACGTTGGCTTATTTATTTAGCAGTATGCTTTTTTCACCAGCTTCTTTTGTTGCTACTCAATCAGTTGAAGATAAAGCTAATGCATCTAGCGTACTGTCATTTGTCAATATGGGCTCTGCAACACTTGCTGTGATGTTAATAGGATTTATTCCTTATTCATCAATTTTATCTTTTGCTTTGGTGCTTTCATTATTTTTCTTAGTAACGGCATGCCTGTCGCGGCCTTATTTAAGATAACCATCATTATTAAACTATCAAGGAGGAACTTGTGGCTGACATCAACATAAGATCGTGCTTGTATATTTTTATGAGTTTTGTTTGCAATAAAACTATTAGAGCAATCTATTGCCTTTATTTATCAAGGATTAAAAATGAATATATAGGTTATAACTTAATCGGTCTCTAAATTAACTTAAAAAGCATCCTATATATCGATCTTCTCGTGTGCTCCTTGAATAGCTTTGTCTTGAACTTAAGCTATGTTAATAAAAATTAAAAAATATTTATATTTTTACAATACTATGAATAGTTACTGCACCTCAACTGTGAAATTTCGACTGTTAACCTGGCCACCGCTCGTGCATTTTCTTACCAGCTTAGACTGAAAGCTACCTGGAGCATCGCCTTCTAATGTAGGGTTTTTTCTCGAACACAAAGCAATAGGCTCCAATTGAACAGTGGTCTCAGACGGCTGTGCACTGTATTGTCGCACGCTAGATTGTTCACATGAACCACTACCAACCAAACAGTTGTTAACATAAAAATTACCTGAAGCTTGTCTATCTAAAGTTGTTTCTAGGGCTGCTTCTTTTGTGTCAATGCCTTTTACACGGCCAAACAGTTCTCCTCCAGATTGACCACCTAAAGTTAGGCTTTCTGTCGCATCAATTTGTAGTTGGTCAATGCCGTTGGTGCCAACTAGCTGTACATGCTTGCCCAGAATTTTACCTGAAATATGAGCGGATGTAATATTGATATTTGTGCCTTCTAAGTTAATGTTGGTTGTATCAAGAGTCTTAATATGAGTTAAACCAGCCACATGAATAGCAATGTTGGCATCAACAGCGCCTAAGCTATCTACAGAGAAGCCACCGTGAATGAAACTGTCACGATTTTCAGTCATGATTTTAGCTGTACTTGATTGGTTGCTTAATTTCACGTTAGATAAATAGGTAGGCACAACAGCATTGTCTAGTTTGATATCTTGTGATGTATAAACAGATAGTTCTTGAGCGCGCATCAGAGCAAGTTCTTGATTATCAATTTGAAATTGGCTTGGTGCTACATTTGGATTGATTGTGTTGAATCTTGGGCCATGCAATCTATCTGATAACAAAGCTCTTTGAGCTGTATCATTATTGCCAGGTGAAATAGCCAAATTTAATTGAGTATGCTGGCCTGCTAAATCGCCAAGAAGAACAGAATTTTTTGAAACATTGTATAAGTTAATTTTCCCAAGACCAGCATCAATAAAGCTTACGCGTGACATGTTTATGTCATTGCTATGAATATTGATATTATGGTTGTGGTTTTGCACATAAGAGTTGTTGACAGATAAAATTCCAATGCCATCGCCATCAAAATCGGTATAAATAGTTAAGTCTTGATTGGCTGTCACGGATGTATTAAGAGCTATACCATTTTTTGCAATCAGAACCACTTCCGATGCTTGTTCAGCTCTGAAAAATAATGGCTCTCGAGTTTGCAGAGTTTCATTGGTTAATTGAGTAACATTTTTATGATCAGCTGACTTCCCAGCACTTAAAGCGTGGCCTAGAATGATTTTTCCTTGTGTTTTTAAACCACTGAAAACAGGGTCGAGAGCATTGTCACCCACAAAAGCTATTTGAATATCGCTGGTGCCCGCATCGGTAGAGCCACTGTAAGCTATGATATGCTCACCTATTAAGTTAATTTGGCCACTTTGGATTTTATGAGATTGATAAGTTTTGATCTTACCGTTAATTTGAACGAAGCCAAATCTAGCACTTGAAGCTATATGTGGTGAATTAGCTTCTAAATGCAGCATACCACCATGAGTTTGAATCATGCCATTGATGGTGATGTTGCCGCCTGCTTGCATGGTTAATGATTGTCCTGGTGCATAGAAGTTGAGATTAGCTCCATGGTGCTGTGTGATGTAGCCTGTGGCTTGAATACTGAGGTTGCCTTGAATAGAAGATATGATGTCAGCATTTAGGACACTGGAATTATTGTAAATCGCTTGACTTCCACCTGGTACAATATCAATGTTTAATGGAGCGATAAGCGCGCGACCATCACGCCCATGGGCAGCAGAAGTGTCGATATCACCAGTTAACGCAATATGTTTGCTTGAAATCTTGACCAAACCACCATCACCGCCTTTGAGGCCACCTTTGGCATGCAATTGTCCTGACACATCGATGCTGCCACCTGTATGGTGTGACAAGATAATTTCACCATTTTGCTCACTTAAGTGATTGGCTTCAATGACACCATCAACGCTGATTAAGCGATCAATCACACCATGAGCTTGTCCTGTGGTTAATAATACATGACCGCCATGAGCTTTGATGCTGCCTGAATTTGTGATCTTCATAGAAGACGCAGATCCTGTGCCTAATGAAAATTCGACCAAGCCATCACCAAATAAGTCTAGAGTATATTCGTTGCCACTCCCCAATACGACATTGCCTAATCGAGCTTGAATGATGCCATGATTGGCTACTTCTGGAGCAAATAAACCAACGAAGCCACCATCTCTGGCATTGATGTGGCCATAGTTAGCGATGGAGCCTTGGCTACCATTTTGTGAAAACAGGTATTTACCTTGTAAAAAATTCTCATTGGTGATGTGTCCTGTGCTTGCAACTAAGCCACCCACATCAATTTGAGCGGTGTTGCCAAATACAATGCCCGCCGAGTTGAGCAAAAAAACGTGACCAGTAGAGCTTAGACGACCTAAGATTTGCGAAGGTGCACTTGTATCTAAGATACGGTTTAGAGTAACGCCTTGCAGAGGTTGTGCAAAATGAACACTTTCATTGGCGCCTACATCGAAACGCTGCCAATGCACAATGCCACTTTGGGAAGTTTGAGTTATGGTGACTTGGTTGTCATTGCGTTGCACAGTCACATCGCCAGCAATCACTTGCTCGCCTATGGGTGTAGCTGATAACGGAGCATGAAAGCTGATGCTGATAAGGGTTAAAAGGGTAAGGTTTAGGGACTTAAACATAAGGTTGCCTCATAATGATGTATACTTATTGGACTTGTAAGGCGCAATAAAGTTCAAAGAATAATTCTATTAATTACAATAAGTTAAATGAACAATCTCAAGGGAACTTTCAACAAAATATGCTGTCTAATTGAGAGGGCCGGGTATTTTTTTAGATGTTTGTGATGAAGTGTTTTTTGCTATTGATACAGTGATGATACCGGACTAAATTTGAGATGGTTGGATATGCGCCCAATGTCTTCGAGCTATTTTGCTGTTTGCCCTGGATAGTGATGGATCTGGTCTATAATTAAAGCTAATTCACCATGATCTTGAATAATCGATGTTGCAAAAATCAAGATGGTTTAAACATATAAGCTCGTTAATTCTTTTGATTCAAGCTTGCAACCTTTTTGCCGCACTGCCTGATAGTGTGCGCCGTGAAAGCATCGATCCTGCACGCATTGAGAGAACATTGGTTCCCCAAAAAACTAAGATCCTGCCATCACTGCCTTCTATTCCTGATAATGAAGATCTGCCTCAACAACCACCAAGCAGCAAGCAGGGCGTGGAATTTGTATTAAACGAAGTTCGACTTAAGGGCAATACAGCATTGAGCGCTCAGAAATTGAATACTGCGTACCAGAGCTATTTAGGTAAAACAGTGACACTTGAGCAAGTTCGTGAAATTCGTGATCGTGTGACAGCTCTCTATCGAAGCCAAGGTTATCTTTTAACACGTGCCATTTTGCCCCCACAAAAAATTAAAAATGGTCGGCTTCGCATAGATGTGGTTGAAGGTAGGATCAGCGATGCACAAGTCGAAGGTGCTCATGGTCCTTTGGCTAAGCTTTTGCATAGCTTGGCTGAGAAAGCTGCTGCCAGTACACAACCATTTCATGTGAAGCAATTAGAGCGCTATGCACTCCTTGCCAATGACATACCTGGCGTGGAGGTGAAGGCAGTGCTTAGAAGGACGGGTGAAGTGGGACGGGCACAATTGGTGTTTGCTGTACAAAAGCACAATCGCTTGGATGCTTTTTTTGATAACAACAATAGGTTATCACGCATGCTGGGTAGCCGAGAGGTCAATGCTGGCTTTTATATTAACAGCATTAGTGGTGGTAGCCAAACGGGCATTCATACTGTGACGTCCAACGAATTTGATCGCTTGCGCTCTATTGTATTCAAGCATCAGCAATGGCTTAATGCAGAAGGTTTGTATCTGACAGCTCAAGCTGATGTCACAAAAAGCAAACCTAATTTGTCTGTGATTGGAATTGATGGTATTGAGGTAGCTGGTTACAGCACAGGCCTGACTGTAGGTTTGCATTATCCTGTTCTGCGCTCGAAAAGCCATAATTTAACACTGTCTCAAAAATTTAGGGTGCTTAATACACGTACACTGGCCAACAATGAATTAATTTTTCATGATAAAATTCGCTCATTGCGCCTTGGGCTGCAGTATGATTTTCATGATAGCCTGGGCGGTAATAATCTGGTATCAATCGAGTGGTCAAAAGGGCTGGATATATTGGCCAATCGTAAAAGTGGCAGTGACTTATTATCCAGAAGCACAGCTCGCAGCAACTACAGCAAAGTCGATATGCAATTGGCACGCTTGCAAACTGTATCTAAGCAGTGGTCCTTTTATTCAGCGATGCGAGCGCAATATGCTTTTAATGAACTGCTGTCCTCTGAAGAAGTGGGCTTTGGTGGCCAATCCTATGGTCGGGGGTACGATAATGGTGAGATCACAGGCGATCATGCTTGGTTAGGCCGAGCTGAACTACGTTACCAAATCCCAAGCCAGCAACCCAGGCATTTGGCTGATCTGTATTGGTTTTTTGATGCAGGTGTGGTGTGGAACATCAACCATAATACCCAAGAGCACCGTCAAAGTGCGACAAGCACGGGTATGGGTTTTCACTACAGATTTGATGAATATCTAAGAACCCAGGTAGAAATTAGTAAACCCATCAGCCGCGTGGTCAATACACAAGGCACTAAGGAGCCGCGTGTTTTTCTCAGTATGGTGCTGAGTGTTTAGTTTGATATTGCATGGAAATCAATAAAAGCCATCGGTGGATCAAACGTTTTAATTGAAGATGATCATTAAGCGCATCAAATCTCCCAAACTAGAAGTTCTATGATCTGAGGCTGCATCAGACATGAGCATTCGGCTTCAATTTTATTGACAATTAGAGTGCATTAAATCCACACATCAACAAACAAAATAAATTTAACTGTAGCGCTTTCTTATATTTTAACTGTAAATTAGATTGTAATGTTCATGAATTTTAAAAACCGCATGGTATCAAGATTTTTTAAGATAGATTGCCTGGGTTTTATCTTTAAAATGGTGTTTTCTTCTTCGTTAGTTGCTTAAGCAACGGTTTGAGAGCCACATCGTATATTTGAGAATCTGCGTAAAAAGGAGTATTTAACACTCTATTTTGTATAACTTTATTCATGTATAATTTAGCCATTAAAGCTATAAATGATACTATTTGGTTAAAAATTGGAGATATTTTATGAGGTCGTTATTGAAAAAATATGTTTTAGTCTGCTTGTGCTTGCCTTTTACAGTGATGGCGAACACATGGACTTTCGAAAATATGACCGATATACGTTTAGAGTTGGATTTTAAAGTTGGAGATAGTGTACATCAAGTGCACTTGAGTCCAGGAGAAAAATGTGAAGTTAAAAACACCAAAAAAAATGAAGTTGGTTTTTTTCGATTGAAAGACTATAGCCGATTCGGAGAATTTGGTGCAAGCATCTCACAAGAAGGGGGTGATTATAAAATTTACTCCTTACCCAAGGGTCGCACAGATCAATCCATTGTTCTTGCCGTGACTCAAGATGAGAATAATACCATACAAGAAACAGCTTTGTACTGTTTTAGTAATAGTGTAAAAGAATTATTGTTGTTTACGCTTCTACCAGGCAAAAGTCTTTTTGATTCAGAAGAAAGTGAAGAAAAGAAAAATGACGAGGGCTAGGCTCATCGATTATGGTTACACAAATGATGTGATGAACTCTTCTCATGGGAGCTTGAAATTTTTGACTAATCTTTTGCAACTATCATGTTAAGAATTTTTCTGATAGCGCATTGTTGGCGTCTTGCAAAACTTTAATGTGAGGAGGGCGTCAATGATTATATTGTGAATTTCAAATACAATGGGCCTGCTTTGGAAGTGAATCTGAAGCTCTTATAAGGTTTAAATTGGCAGGTTTGCCTGTTTCATCCAATAAGGTTGATGACCATAATACGTCTTTTGGCTGACAATTTATCGGGTTATATTATCTTCTTTTCAGCATGTCATCGATGGTATTGGCGCGAGGTTAAGATGCAGCATTACCTATCTTTGGCATTCCTCAAATTCAAAGGCAACTGGTGAATACAGTAATAAAGATAGATGAATTGTCTCTTGAGTTTGATCTGTTTTAGTGTAGAGTGAATTAAGCTGCAATATTGTTCCTTAAATTTTGATGTCTTCTTTCAAATTCATCAGGTGACAAATAGCCCAAATAAATCGGTCTTTAATTAATTTAGGGTTAAATACTTGCTCTCATTTTTGCTGCAAACAAAACTTTGTGCTACTTTGGTATTGTGTGAAATACATCACTTCAAGGGCTTGAGCGATGAAGACCAAAGATTCTTGGGTTGTCTACATATTAAAATGTGCAGACGATAGTTTCTACACAGGTATCACCAATAATTTGCAAAAAAGGCTTGATGCACATGAAGGTGGTGTGGGAGCGAAATATACCAAAGGTCGTGGTCCTTTTTCTGTAGTTTATAAAGAGCCGTGTGCGAACCGAAGCGCAGCATCCAAACGAGAAGCTTCTATTAAAAAACTCAGCGCAAAAGAGAAATTGAAACTTTTTAACAGCTAATTGTTTTGATTCAAAGTTCTTTTATCATAATTGCATACCATGAGACAGCGGGTTACACTGGCTTTAACGTTGTGCAAAATTGGTGACAAATGAAAAAGCGCATTGTCTTTACCGGTGGTGGCTCAGCAGGCCATGTATTACCCAATTTACCTTTGATGGAACAGTTGGCTCTCAAAGATTGGCAAGTGACTTACGTTGGTCAACGTACAGGTATTGAAGCAGACTTACTCCACAAGACATCATTCGAGTATCGTGGCATTGTTGCAGGAAAATTACGTCGTTATTTGAGTTGGCGCCACTTCAGCGACCCTTTCAAAGTACTGACTGGTATTATTATGGCATCTTATCACCTATGGCGCATTAAGCCACAGGTGGTGTTTGCCAAAGGCGGATTTGTATCTGTGCCTGTAGTGATAGCTGCGTGGATGCAAAAAATTCCAGTTCTCATTCATGAGTCGGATGTTTCGCCAGGTTTGGCCAACCGATTATGTGCCCGCATGAGCCGGTATGTCTGTGTCAACTTTGAAGCCAGTCGTGTGTACTTTAAACAAGCACAGACTGTCGAAGTCACTGGCACACCTATTCGCTCAGAGTTGCTATCGGGTGATGCTCAAAAAGGTCTTGAGCTTTGTGGCTTTCATACAGATATGCCTGTATTGCTGGTGATGGGCGGTAGCCTGGGTTCTCAGCGCATTAACCAGGTGGTGCGTGACAAAATGGATATTTTGTTGACTCAATACCAAATTATTCACCTATGCGGTGCTCATGATATGAAAGCTCAACTGGAGCAGCCAGGTTATCATCAGATAGGTTATGCAAAAGAGGAATTGCCCCACCTTCTGGCTTGCTCAAATCTTGTCTTGTCTCGCGCTGGAGCTGGCGCTATTATGGAGCTCATAGCTTTGAGAAAGCCTCACATTCTGGTGCCGCTGAGCTCTGAGGCCAGCCGTGGTGAACAGTTGCAAAATGCCCAGTTGGCAGCCAGAGAGTTTGGCAGCATAGTTTTGTTTGAGCAAAAAATGAATGACGAGTTGGTTCCAACTCTTGAACATGTTAGAATCAATCTTGCTGATATGATAGATCGTGTGGCTAAAGTCCCTGTCAAAAATGCTACAGCAGCAATTATTCGACTGATAGAAAATACCTGCCACTCTTAAACTGTAAGGATTGAACTCATGAACTCTGAGGCTATTAAGCAATTTGTTGATAAAACCTGGGATGAGAGCATCATTCCAACGCTTGAGGATTATATTAAAATTCCTTGTGTTTCACCCGCGTATGAAAAAAACTGGCAAGAGAATATGGAAAAAGCTGCAGTGTTGGCACACGATTGGTGCCAAGTTCATGCGCCTGAAGGAGCTAAGATAGATCTGCTTAAATACGACGGTCTGACACCGATGCTTTTTATTGATGTGCCAGGCGAAGGTGATGATACTGTATTGCTTTACGGTCACTTTGATAAGCAACCTGAAATGACAGGATGGGATGAAGACCTGGGTCCTTGGAAGCCTGTGATTAAAGATGGCAAGCTATATGGTCGTGGTGGTGCTGATGATGGCTATTCAGTCTTTGCCGCATTAACGGCCATCAATGCTGTGCAAAAGCAACAACAAAATCACCCGCGTTGCGTTGTGCTGATTGAGTTTTCAGAAGAGGGAGGTAGTCACGATTTGCCTGCTTATCTGGAAACACTGCAAGAACGTATTGGTACGCCTAAACTTGTTATAGGCTTGGACTCAGGCGCGGGTAATTACGAGCAGCTGTGGGTGACAAGTTCACTGCGTGGTAATGCAACTTGTAATTTAAAGGTGGAAATTTTAACGGAGGGTGTTCACTCGGGTATTGCCAGTGGTATTGTGCCATCAAGTTTTCGCATCATACGTCAGCTGATGAGTCGTATTGAAGATGAAACTACAGGCGAAATTTTACTGGAAGAAGCGCGTGCTGACATCCCACAATCTAGAATTGAACAAGCAGACATAGCATCAAAAATATTGGGTAGTGATGTGTCTGACTCAATGCCTTGGGTGAATGGTGCGTCACCTCAAAACAGCGACATGGCAGCTCTTCTTTTGAAAAGAACCTGGCATGCTGCATTATCGATTGTCGGTGTGGGCGGTATTCCTGATATGGCACGAGCTGGAAATGTGCTTAGGCCATATACTGAGTTTAAACTTTCTGTTAGAACACCACCGACTTGCGATGCTGAAACCTTGATAAAAAAAATTAAAGAAGTTTTAGAATACGAACCACCCTATGGTGCACGTGTTACGGTCACTCCAGATGTTGCCGCATCAGGTTGGCATGCTCCAGAGACAGCGCCTTGGCTTGAGACTTTACTACAACAAGCATCACAGACTTATTTTGGTAGACCGGCTCAATATTTTGGCGAAGGTGGTACCATTCCTTTTATGGGTATGCTCGGTGAATGGTTTCCTGAGGCTCAGTTTTTGATAACAGGCGTCTTAGGTCCTAAATCCAATGCTCATGGGCCGAATGAGTTTTTGCACCTAGGGATGGCCAAAAAACTAACATGCTGTATTTCAAATATACTGTCAGGTATGATAAAGGGTGGATAAGCCGTGCTGCGTACTGGCGTTATGTTGGGTTTTTCGGCAAAATAGCCTGATTGACTGAAAAGAATAATTTTGTTGATGACTTAAAATAATTTGAGGAAAAGGGTATGAAGATAATGCGTTTGATGGTAGCCAGTGCTGCTGCCGGTGTGCTTTTAGCAGCTCCTAGTTATCTGTTGGCTGAAGATGCTCAGCTCAAAGACGAGGACAGCCGATTGAGTTACACGATTGGTGCAGATATGGGGACTAACTTTAAAGAGCATGAGGATATTATTAAAATTAATCCTCAGCTGCTTCTCAAAGGCATAGAAGATGCTATGGGTAAAAGTGCTTTAAAATTAACTAAAGAAGAAATGGCTGAATCAATTCAAGGGTTTCAAAAGAAAATTATGAGCAAGAGACAAGACGAATTTAAAAACAAAGCTGAAGCAAATAAGAAAAAAGGTGAAAAGTTCTTAGAAGAGAATAAAGCTAAAGCAGGTGTGGTGACCACGAAATCGGGTTTGCAATACAAAGAGATCAGTGCCGGTAGTGGCACCTCACCTGATGATAATGATGAAGTGGAAGTGGGTTATACAGGCAGGCTTATTGATGGCACGGTATTTGATACCAGTGACAAAGGTGAGAACAAGACGGTTACCTTCAAGGTATCTGAAGTTATTCCTGGTTGGACTGAAGCGCTGAAGCTCATGAAACCAGGTGATAAGTGGGAGGTCGCTGTACCTTCAAACTTGGCTTATGGTGAAACAGGTGTTGGTGGCCCCATCGGCCCTAATGAAACATTAATTTTTGATATTCACTTACAAAAAGTATTCGCAGCAAGTGAATCAAAAGGAGCTGACAGCACAAAGTAGTGTTATAGCTTGAGCTTATTGAGAGGCGCCTTATTTTTCTATCAGGCGCCTTTTTTATTAATTGAATAGACATGCCATCAAAAAATACTAAAGCGTTGGGATTTTGGTCTTTGATAGCCCTTGTTATGGGCAACATGATTGGTTCAGGGATCTACTTATTGCCAACTTCGCTTGCGGGCTTTGGTAAAATTGGGATTTATGCCTGGTTTGTTACAGCAGCAGGGGCCATGCTGTTAGCATTATTATTTTCCGCACTGAGTTATCATATGCCAGCATTTGGTGGGCCTTATTATTATTGTAAAGAAGCCTTAGGCCAGCGTATGGGGTTTTTTGTTGCTTATAATTATTGGTTGGCTATGTGGGTTGGCAATGCGGCTATTGTGATTGCCATGGTTGGTTACTTAGCTGTTCTTTTTCCTATTTTGCAAGATAATCATATGGCGGTTTTTATGACAGCTCTGGTGGTGATCTGGAGCCTGACCTTTATCAATGCGCAAGGGGTGCGCCATGCTGGTGTTTTACAAATGGGCTTAACCGCACTTAAGCTACTGCCTTTGGTGGTGGTCCTTCTGTGGGGATGGCAATCTATATCTGTAGAGCGTCTGGCTAATTTGACGCAACCAGAACAACCATTTTCGCTGTCCTTATCGCAAGCTGCAGCTTTGACGCTATGGTCGTTTATTGGTTTAGAATCTGCCAGCGTACCTGCTGATAATGTGGAGCATCCGCGTCGAACCATCCCATTAGCTACGCTTTTGGGTACTTTGGGGACAGCGTTGGTATATATTACAAGTACGATTGTGATCATGGGGGTTGTGCCTCAAACTGTACTCATCACAAGTACAGCGCCTTATGCTGAAGTGAGTCGGTTGATTGTCGGAGACTGGGGACTTGTGTTAGTAGCGACAGGTGCCATTTTAGCATGCCTAGGCACACTCAATGGTTGGGTGTTGCTGCAAGGCCAGATGCCTTGTGCTTTGGCCGAAGACGGATTGTTCCCCAAAATTTTTGCTAAGCGCTCTGTTAATGGTACACCATATTTTTCATTATATGTGTCAGCTTTTTTGATCACAGTTTTATTATCTTTTAATTTAGAGAAGAGCGTATCTCACTTATTTACATTCGCCATTTCTTTGGCTGTACTTGCAACACTGGTGCCTTACTTATTTACAAGCCTGAGTGCTATGCTGATTTTTTGGAGAAAAAGACAAAGTTACTCTAAGAGGTTATTGGTGAGTTATCTGATACTGTCAGTATTATCTTTAATGTATAGCTTTTGGATGATCACATCAGTTGATGCTATTACCATGCTGTATGGGTTGATTTTGGCTGTTACGGGGATCCCCATTTATCTTTTTAGAAAAAGATAAAGAGTGCAATTATTTTTCAGTATTTTTATAACCTGATAAAGTGATCTGAATATTTTTTAATGAAGCCTTACTGATCGCTGGGCTTTTATTTGATTTTACACAGAAGGACACGCTGTACGGATAAATTACCATGGGATATTCCTGAAGTTATTGAAACTTCAAAGCTTTACCTGAAGGTACCAAAGGCAGGTGATGGTGAAGTTATGCATGCAGCTATGATCGATGGCTACCAAGATTATGTGATGTGGTTGAATTGGCCTGAGAAGCTACCTACTGTCGAACAAACTGAGATCCGTTGTCGCCATGATTATACTAATTTTATATTAAGACAAAACCTCCGCTATATGATGATCTGTAAAAAAACAAATCAGGTCGTGGGGTACTGCGCATGCGTTAGCTATGATGGCTTTTTCAGTGTTAAAAGCGCAAAAGGTGGATATTTTTATGGGCAATGAGAATCAAGCTAGCGTTGCTGTACCTATTTCTTTAAATTTCACCTTGGAAACTGTCCGCAAGGGATGGTGCCTAGAAAAGATGGAAAGCTTGCAGATATTTATGGTTACGCGGATTTTTTTGTGGAGGAACTGCCTGATTGGCACGTGACTTGGTAGAGGTGTACTCAAAATACATAAGAATATGATAAGGCGTTTGTATCTAGTAATATTCGATATTAATACCTAAAAAGAATAAGAGCCAGGTACCAATTAAGATGTGTGATAGACTGACTCCAAGCAGTGTTTTTTGTCTGTAAAACATCCAACCCCAAAGAATCCCCAAGAAAAAAGTAGCCATTGTGACAAAAAGACTGGCTAGATGTCCATGAAATGCTGAAAACATTAGATTGGATAGAATAATTGGTGACCAGATAATTTCCTTTGTCGAATGCCAGTTCATAAATCTTGAAAATAAATTTTGTACCACACCTCGAATAATAAATTCCTGTATAGGGCATAGTAATATATAAATAGCTATTTCATGCAAGTATATGGCCGAGTCTATAAAATTGAAAACAGGTGTATTCACAGTATAGGTTAAGGTAATATATATCTTGATTACAGTGAAAAGGATCATGATGACCAAACTGATTTTAAGAGATTCTTTAATAGTAACTTTGTAGTTATTTAGATTAAGTCCTAAATTCGCAATAGGGTATTGTAATTTAAATAGACACAATGCGGTAAAACTTAAATAAATAAATAATAGAAAACTCGAAACATACTTGTCGTATATATGAGCATATCCGCTTATTTGATGTAAGCCGGGTAAAGATAAGGTATAGATAGAAAGCATATAGAATAAGACAATAGCCACCAACATAATATCTGAATAGTTTTGCTTTTCAATAAAATAGTTCTTTTTAAACTGAGAAGCTAAGTCAGTCGTTTTGGTTAGTTTGCTGGTAACAGAGTTGTGCAAGTGCTTTTCCAGAATATGGCGAATATTAATGTACTTGCTTTCTTTTAGCTTTTTTCCATTTATCATGACAAGTTCCATGGCATTTAATGCCTGGACCGAAGCAGTTGTTAAGTTGCTTGATAAAAAGCTGATCTCACCAATAACATCATTTTTATCTAAAATTTCAATTGCATGATTGGGTTTGCTGTCATGTTTAAAAACTCCAGCTTGACCTGATTTGATGATGTAGAGCCGATCTAATTTTTGCCCTTCCTGAATAATAATATCATCTTTGGCTATTATAATGGTTTCACATACATCATTAAGCAGGAGCTGGTCTTGCTCACTTAATTCTGTGAATAGGGGGATGGTGTTATGATATTGGCTCATAAGTACTTTATGATGTTCCAAATGAGAAAGTTTCAACCTTTGGGCACAGAAATTTAAATGCCACTTTTATTCTATTAATATAGCACATGGCATTGCTTAAATTTAATAGAAAGCAGCATAAGGCTTAAGAAGAGTTTTCTTAGCAGGCTATGCACACAAAGCCACCATTAAGTCTTAATGTGGTCAAATTAAATGCATGTTAGTTATGCCATAATGGTCAGTGAGCGGTTAGCATTTAGTGAAAAAATCAGTTAAATTATTTAGGCTGCATACCCAATTCACCTTGCATAACTGTATGTTTCTATTGATTTTAAGCCTTTAGATGGCAAGTTAGCATTGATAGCTATGAAAAAACCACAAGATCTTTATTAACATAGAAAGCAATTAAATTGACTTTTAGAGTATAAATGATGCAATAAGATCATTAATAAAATATAAAGGATTTTTATGAAGCACTTTGCTCTTTGTTTTCTTGCTTCTCTGGCCTGTGGCCTATTACAAGCTGATGTCGTGAAATTTCCATCGACAGCTTCTAAAGATGGATTAGACCCTGAAGCCACTATAACAGTTTCTAAGGGGCAACCTGGAATGGTACAGGCTGGTAACTGGATTCAAAAAGTTCAACTTTCCACTGCTACAGTTAAAGCACAATACACCATTACTCCAGCCCATAACATTACATCAGTCAATTACCAGGAGGGTCTGCCTTTTGAGGTGATTTTTACAGGTTATGAGCAAGCTTCTTTTGAAATTAGAACCGAAAGTGATGAAGCCATCATATTTATCGTAAAACCTTTTGGCAGCGCTAACTTAACTGAAAAAACATCCCAGGTTGCTTCATGGATAGCAGGCAAAACAACTTGGTTGGTTGTTTATGGAGCCCTTTGGGCGGGTTACTATGGTGGTAAAGCTGCAATAGCCATTAGTACAGAAGTTGCAAAAATTACTTATAGTATGACAACAAGAATCTATAATTACTGTACCACAGAAAACTCAGCCTCAGCATAGGACACGTATCAAATCAATGATAAACCAATTCATGTCACAAATAGTGCGGGTGGCCAGTATTCTTTGGTAGCGCTTTGCTTAAACACTGTTCATCCCCAGGACAGAATGGTGAGCGCATTAATTTGGGCAAGTTCCTCCAGGTTAATACCCTTAAATGCTTACTCATTTAGACAAGGGCAGTTCTATTTAGATTACTTTAGATACTTCAAATCAAAACAACAAAAACAACTCATCGAATTTTTCGTTGATACCCTTAGCCAACAGAATTTCTAGCTAGATTTTTATGATATACAATCATAAGCTGCATTCTTAAAAGTTAAGTCTTTAAAAGCTGCTTTGGAAGATGGATATAAAAAATTTTTTGATCAGGCAGACTATTATTTAGATGTTATTTTTTCTGAGTGTACGTGCCGAAAGTTTAATAAACGAGGGTTAACAAAAAAGCAATCTTATTTTTTAATAAATAATCTAATCAATTAATCAAGGCTTCACCCTATCTTAAAGTATAAAGCCCTCTCGGTCATAATGCTCAGTGTCATCTGTATAAATACAAGATTTAGTTCCTTATGCCTTGCCCTTCTTGCCTCACGAGAACTAAAAACTCTGCAGAGCAAATAAAAGCACCTGTTGGGTACTTTTCAGAAAAAGGGGTTATCAGCTGCGACTGGTATAAAAAGCTTGCTGCTATCAATACAGTCATTGCTTATCAACAAGTGCTTATATGTTCAAGCAAACCTTTTATACAGGTAGGTCTATTAAAAATTTTTGCATTAAAATCTCTTGAAACCACAGAGCTGCCAATCAACACTGTCGCACTTCTTTTTAACCAAGTTCTATTAAAATTGAAGTAATCCGAAAAGATAAGGTTTTGTTTGTGGGTGGTGTGTCGTCGAAGAAAGTATCACACTTTTTTTATTCACTAGAGGCATTAAAAATCCAAAGGCAATCGAATAAAAAAAGGGGGGGGATGTTATAAAGTTGAACTTAATTCTCAGCAGCCTAAGACTGATGTCTGGAATACTTCAAAGAATTTCATAGAAGCATTTCTTGAATTAGAGATAATGTACGGTGCTACTAAAAAATATAAACAAGAACAGGCTGTGGCTGAACTGGCAACATACGATGATTTTTAAAAAATGCTAGAAGAAGCCAAAAAGTAAGAAAGAGTCTCTTAACCTAAGACCGTAGTATTGAGAGTGCGATAAACATATCAAGACGGGATGGATGTGTTGAGCAAGATAATTTTACTTAATCTATCACACCTACTTCAATTCAGACCAAATAAGCTTGAGGTAAATAAATGTACTATATAAACTGTCAAAAGTTTGCGATAAAAATTAAGACATAGCCCATAACACCTATGTCAGATTGGGTGTTTTTGGGCTATATGCCAATGAAGTAGCTAAAGAAGCCATTTGGCCAAATTTTTACTGTAATATGAGATAATAAGATCAGCGCCTGCACGTTTTATTGCTAAAGTGCTTTCAAGGGCCACGCGTTTCTCGTCAATCCAACCCATTTGAGCAGCAGCTTTGATCATGCTGTATTCACCACTGACATGATAGGCAGCTAGAGGCATCTCAGGAAACTGTTGTTTGGTATTAAATATAACGTCTAAATAAGTCATGGCAGGCTTAACCATGAGAATGTCAGCGCCTTCTTCTATATCCAAGGCTGACTCACGAACGGCTTGATGGCCATTGGCAGGATCTAGTTGATAAGTGGTTCTATCACCAAATTGAGGTGGGGATTCTGCCGCATCACGAAAAGGCCCATAAAGTGCTGAGCAGTATTTTGCAGAATAGCTCATGATGGGAATGTTTTGAAAGCCATACTGATCCAACATTTGTCTAAGCGCAGCAATCATACCATCCATCATACCACTGGGTGCTATCATATCAACACCAGCTTCACAGTAATGAATAGCAAGCTCTGCAAGCTGATCTAAGGTGGAATCATTATCAATGACAGGTATACCGTGGACGGTCTGTATTAAGCCGCAATGCCCATGGTCGGTGTAATCGCATAAACATAAATCAGCAATTACCAAAATATCCGTGTTCATATGTTTAATTTTTTCAATAGATTTTGCAATGGGGCC
>CAYGTQ010000028.1:0-18091 GCA_964352915.1 uncultured Legionellales bacterium | reverse complement strand
CAATAAACCTATTTTTTGACCCATAGATTTTAGCCATGCTTTTTGATAAGTATCAGAAAAACTTTCGACGGCTTCTGTTGCCCATTGGATGGAATTTTTTGGACAATCATCAAGGAGAGGTAGCAAGGTTTCAGCAAAGCGTGCTAATCCCCACTGCACAACTTTGGGTTGCTGGGCATAAGCGTAACGCCCATTGCTATCAATAGCGCTGAAAGCTCTATCGGGATGATAAGTATCGAGAAATGCACAAGGGCCATAGTCCAATGTTTCTCCTACAATGGATAGGTTATCGGTATTAAGTACCCCGTGAATGAATCCTACCTGATTCCACTGAGCCACTAGATTTGCTTGACGCTTGATCACGGCTTTTAGCAAAGCTAAGTAAGGCCTATCATCTTTTTGAAGTTCAGCATAATGCCGTTGCAAGACATAATCGGAAAGAATTTTAAGGTTTGCCACATCACCTTGATGCGCAAAGTATTCAAATGTACCTATTCGAATATGGCTTGAGGCTACCCGGCATAAAACAGCTGCAGGAGTCATACCGTGCTCACGCTTTATGAGCCGGCCAGTTTGTGTGATCGCAAGTGCTCGAGTGGTTGGGATCCCCAACGCATGCATGGCTTCACTGACGATGTATTCACGTAACATAGGGCCAAGAGCGGCATAGCCATCGCCATGTCTAGAAAAAGGTGTCGGCCCCGAGCCTTTCAAATGTAGATCGTATCTCTTTTTAGTTTTGCTCACAATTTCACCGAGCAAAACAGCTCGGCCATCACCAAGTTTGGGTGAAAAATAGCCAAATTGATGTCCAGCATAAACCATGGCAATCGGATCAGCTGTATCAGGTAGCTTGTTACCAGACATAAAATGAGCTAAATCATTAGAGTGGATGCCAGTCGTATCTATACCAAGATTTTTAGCCAAAACTTGATTGAATTGAACAATAGACGGTTTGGGTACAAATGTAGGCTTGCTCTTCACAAAAAAATTTTCTGGGAGAAGATTGTAGCTGTTATCAAAGTTAATATTCAAATTAAAAATGACCAGATCGGTTGAGCTTTTTCATCAACACAAATCTATGGCATAAGGCTTTAAAGTTACCAGGTCAACAATTTCAAGAGCTCTGATATGAGTAGATCTTAGCTTGACTCTGGGAGCTTGGTTGGCTTGATGAGCTTCAAGCCAACGCTGTGCACACAAACACCAGCAATCTCCAGGTTTTAGGCCATCAAAATCATATTCTTCCATGGGTGTGATCAAATCATTGCCCTGTAGCAGACTAAATTCTAGGAACTCAACTGTCATCACGCAGCAAATGGTATGCGAGCCATGATCATCTTGATCGGTTTCACAATATCCTGTACGAAAATAACCAGTGATTGGATCAAAACAGCATGGAAGTATCTCTTCACCAAAGACGTTGTGTTGCTCTATTTCATTCATCATGCAGACTCTAAGTTTAAACCAAGATTGTCTTTTTTGAAAATTCGATCAGCACGGTAGCTGGAGCGTACCATAGGGCCTGATGCCACTTCAAAAAAGCCTTTTTCTAAGCCAATATCACGGTATTCATTGAATTCTTCAGGTGGCACATAACGCTCAACTCTTAAGTGATTCTGTGTTGGCTGAAGATACTGCCCCAGAGTAAATACGTCCACTTGTGCTTTTCTCAAGTCATCCATGGTTTGTAGGATTTCTTCTCGAGTTTCACCTAATCCAAGCATTAAACTTGTTTTGGTGATGATATTAGAGCGCTTCTTTTTAGCGTAGTTTAGTAAATCAATCGTTTGCATGTAACCTGCTCTTGGGTCTCTGACTGGATGAGTCAGTCTCTCAACCGTTTCTACATTTTGAGCGAACACATCTACACCACTGTCTAAGATGGTGTCAACGGCTGTTGTGTCACCGGAAAAATCTGGAGTTAATGCCTCAACTTTTGTCGCGGGCATTTTATTTTTAATAGCGCGGATGGTGTTTGCATAGTGCTGAGCGCCACCATCTTGCAAATCATCACGATCGACAGAAGTTAATACAACGTATTCCAGTTGCATAATCTGAACGGATTGTGCTGTTTTATCAGGCTCATCAAGATCAAGCCATCCTTTGGGATTACCTGTATCGACCGAGCAGAATCTACAGGCTCGTGTGCACACATCTCCCATCAACATAATGGTTGCTGTGCCGTGTGACCAACATTCACTCATGTTAGGGCATTTGGCTTCTTCACAAACCGTGGCTAGCTTATGCTTGGATACTAGGGATTTGATCTGATCGAATTGTTTTGATGTGGATAGTTTGATACGTAGCCATTCAGGTTTGCTCAAAATGTCATTATCCTGAGGTTTTCGTCGGGTGGCCGCCACACCATCTTTGATGGCACTGAAACCATGTTCATTTTGGTATTTTGCACCACTTTTAATCACGATAGGAATATCAATGAGCTTATTATTCATAAAACTTCTGTACCAATGGCTGTGTTACTCATGATTTTAGCAAGAAAATGCTGTTCTTCCAAAGATTACATCATACAATTTTTGATGGTTAGCTACATAGGATAATTGCTGTCCATAAGACAAACTTTGAGCATTCTTGAGCTCCCAATGGAATCAATGCTTGGAGAGCATGCTTATTCATGGGTTTTATTCTATGGAACTCAATAACTTGATGGGTGTATCAAGGCTTACAAAGTGCACCATCATATGCTTGATTTTCTATGATAAGCCTCTTAATGAGACAGTCACAGCAAGCAACCTCTTAAATTTACTAAAATAGCCAACCTTGGTGACTGGTAAGTCATCAACGCTCTTATTAAGAATATTGTAGAAAGAGACATCATAATTGCGCGAGGCTTAAGCTGACAGTTGACTAAAAAAAAGCTAACATACAGTCTATTTGATAAATCCCTATGGTTATTCACATATGCTTAAGACAGTCCCATACTTTGCTCAGCAAGAGATTTTAGCTAGCTTTGACTCTGGTGCGATTAGCCGTGGTAAAAAATATTTTAAAGATGGGAAAGTTGAGAATTTACAAATCTTTAATGAAGGGTTGCATTTGATATCTAAGGTTATGGGCAGTGGTCATGCTAGATATCAAGTTAATGTTAATATCAGTTTCAGTAAAAATGATGAGATGACAGTTGTAGGTTTGTGCTCATGCTATGTTGGCTATAATTGTAAACATGTGGTTGCCACGCTGCTTGCAGCAAAAAAACACAATTCACAAAACTTATCGGTTTTTTCAAAGAAGCCATCAAAGAAAAGTCAAGCCAATGAATTTTCAGAGGTGAATCAGTGGGTTAATGATTTTGAGACAGCTTTATTCCACACTCATTCGTCTACAAAACTGCTTAAAGAGCGTCATTCTATTCTATATTTTTTGAAAGTGAGGCATGACCTTCGAAAAAATACGGTTGTTTTAGAGGTTAGTCTAAAAATGGCCAAGGGATTAAAAGAGGGAGGTTATGTTGCCCAAGAAAATTATAGCTTCACTTCGGCATCACAACAAAAATATTTGGATCCTATCGACGAAGTCATCGTAAATACGCTGTATTTTATCAAAAGCAGAACTCAACTAAATAGACACAGCTCTTCGATTTTATTAGGTGGTAATGAGAGCTCTCAGCTGTTAAAAGATATTTTAAATACAGGGCGCAGTTTTTTTGATGAAAACTCTAATGAACCAGTACGATTTCAAGAACAATTGAAGCCGGAAATTGAGTTAAAGTGGGTAGTTTTAACTGATGGCTGCCAAGTATTTAAAGCATTTTCTGGGGAAAATGTTATAGATGTGTGTGTGCTGGATGAGCTGTGGTATGTAAATCAGGAGAATAATCATTGTGGTATTATTCATGCCGATTCTCCTATAAATGTTTTAGAGAAGCTATTAGAAGCGCCACCCATGCCTTTTGAAATGATCCCTGAGGTAACTCAGTATATTAATACAGCACTTCCTTCGCATAAAAAATGGCGACCTAGAGACATGGGACAACCTGTTATCAAAGAAGGCATTATGCCTACGCCTGAAATACGTTTGGGGATTGAAAGTATTCGTCGGCCAGTTCATGGTTATTATTCAGAAACCTACCAGTATCCAACAGCTGAAATATTGTTTGATTATGAAGGGCATATGATACCTTTTTCCTTGGGAAACATCAGTGAATCTATCGCTTATGTCGACGATGATGTTGTTTATGTCATTAAGCGAAATTTTGATAAAGAAAAAGAATATCTACTGGGCCTTCATGATTTTATAAAGTTAGGTAACTTAGAAGAGTCTCATCATAATTCTGAGGATCCAGTAAAGTTGGCCATTACATCTATTGTGGATGAAAGTGATTTTATTCCTTTCGTGGTGAAAGTGTTGCCGCAATTGGAGCGCAAGGGTTGGCATATTGTACGCAACCACCCTAATTTTTTAGAAGTGCTGCATGATGAAGATATCAATTGGTACTCAGCGTTGGATGAAAAATCAGAATACGATTATTTTGGTTTTAGAATGGGTATTATGGTGGACGGTGAGCAAATAGATATCTTGCCTATTATCTCAAATATCATACGCAACACCTATCAAGAAGATTTTGATAAGTTGGCAGATAATGATGTGGTGCCCATGCCTTTGCCCAATGGTAAAATACTGGCTGTGCCTTATTCCAGAATCAAGCCGATTCTGAAAATTCTAATTGAGCTTTATGATTCGCAATGGAATGGTCAAGGCCCTATTATGTTATCTAGAGCACAAGCAGCTCTATTGATTGAAATTGAAAAGGCTTTTCAATCTGCTCAACTACGTTGGTTTGGAGGTGAAAAGTTACGAGATCTAGGTAAAAAATTAGCTGAGTTCAAATCTATTAAAACAATCCACCCTCCGAAAACATTTCATGCTGCGCTCAGAAATTATCAGCAAGAGGGAGTGAACTGGTTACAATTTTTACGAGAATATCAGCTTAATGGTATATTAGCTGATGATATGGGTTTGGGTAAAACGGTGCAGACATTGGCGCATCTTAGCATTGAAAAAGATAAAAATCGGATGCAGGAGCCTACGCTGATCATTGCGCCAACAAGCCTTATGACTAATTGGCGTTTAGAGGCAGAACAGTTCACGCCTCATTTAAAAGTACTCATTTATCATGGTGATGAAAGACATGTTCACTCAAATGACATGGCTAAATATGATGTTATTTTAACCACCTATCCACTGCTTTCCAGAGATAAGGAGATCTTTCTGAAAAATGAATATTATTATCTTATTCTAGATGAAGCACAGTTTATCAAGAATCGAAAGGCAAAAAGCACTCAAATAGCACATCAGATTAAAGCCAAGCATCGACTCTGCTTGACAGGTACGCCCATGGAGAATCATCTGGGAGAATTATGGTCTTTATTTCATTTTTTAATGCCAGGTTTTTTAGGTGAGCATCTAACTTTTAAGAAGTTGTTTCAGACACCTATCGAGAAGTATCAAGATTCAGATAGACAAAAGGCACTATCAGAAAGAATAAAGCCTTTCATGTTGCACAGAAAAAAAAGGGAGGTTGCGCTAGAGCTACCTGAAAAAACTGAAATTATACGTCATGTGGAGCTTCAACGAAATGAGCGTGACCTGTATGAGAGTATTCGGTTATCCATGGAGAAAAAGGTTGTTGAGGCCATTGCACAAAAAGGTTTGGCACGAAGCCATATCATCATACTGACTGCGTTATTAAAATTAAGGCAAGCTTGTTGCCATCCTAAGTTGCTAAAGTTGCATGCAACTAAGAATGTTTTTAAGCATTCTGCCAAATTGGAATGGTTACGAGAAACATTGCCTGGCATGATTGAGGAGGGCCGTAGGATACTACTTTTTTCACAGTTTACTTCTATGCTGGCGCTGATTGAAGATATGTTGGCACAACAAAACATAGATTATGTCAAGCTAACAGGTGCCACAAGGCATCGCTCAAAACCGATTGAAACCTTTCAAAAAGGTGATGTGCCTGTATTTCTGATAAGCCTTAAAGCAGGTGGGACAGGGCTTAATTTAACAGCTGCTGATACAGTGATTCATTATGATCCCTGGTGGAATCCTGCTGTGGAAGCTCAAGCAACAGATAGAGCACACCGTATAGGGCAACGTAAGACGGTTTTTGTGTATAAACTTATTGCTGCTGGAACCATCGAAGAAACCATACAACAGATGCAGCAGAAAAAGAGAGGCATCATCGAAGGGTTGTTGTCTGATCAGAATGACAGTAAGTTGAAATTATCATCCAAAGATTTAGAAAGCTTATTTAAGCCTTTAGTTTAGCTGAATTTATGATAATGGGTTACGCTGCTTGATCGTCGTGGATAGATTGATGAATGTATTGTCCCGGGGCGTTTTGTAAGGGTTGACGATCTCCCTGTATTTCCAGAGATTCCAAGTTACCAGAATGTATCTTTAACCATTGTTGCCAATGTTGCCACCAACCTCGGCCTTGTTTGATGATGTGTCCATGTCTGTTCAAGATTTGATAATATTTCCCAGGTGTTGGCGGGTTGATGATTCCCGTAAAATGACCGCCTTGGCTTGCTATGAATGCTTGTACATTGGGCAGTTGTTTTACTGTGTTGTTGACTTGTTGATAGGGTGAAATATGATCCTCGGTTAAAGCCAGGATATAAGTTGGCATGGTACAGTCCGTGAGGCTAATGATTTGACCATCTATGGTTAAAGTTCCTTTTGTCAATTGATTATCACCATAAAGGCTCTCACTGTAAAATTGATACATGGGCAAAGTGCAATGCATCATGTCTGACGTCCAAGTCAGAATAGGCAAATTAACAGATTTTTTACCTTTGGCATAACGGTTAATCCAGTAAGGCCAGATGAAAGCATTAGGATCTAACAGATTAAACGCCAATGCCAATTGGCGTGCATTCCAGAAAGATTGTCCCTGGCGTAACTTACGATAGAATAGCCGTTGCTTAGGTCCCATCATAGCACTTAAAGTGCCTGCATTGGCAAAGTCAGCTATGCTTGCTAACAATGTCATGCTCTGTATGCTGTAAGGCTTCACTTTGTGCTTCAAAATGCTTGCAGCGCATAACAAAAGTGTGCCTCCAAGACAATGTCCTGCAGTATTAATAGCTTTGGCTTGTGTGGCCTGATAAATATGATCAAGGGCTGAAATAATACCCTGTGTGATGTAATCTTTCACCGACTTATCATGTAGTTCTCTTGAAGGATTTGCCCATGATATGACAAAGACTTGGTAACCTTGATTACTTAACCATTTGACAAGAGATTGTCTGGGAGTTAGGTCAAATAGATAGTATTTATTAATCCAGGAAGGTACTAAAAGTAGTGGCTTGGTGTATGATGAAGCGGTGGTGTTGTAAGCTATGAGTTCCATCAATTCATTTCTATAAACGACCGATCCGTTTGTTGTGGCAATTTTTTTACCTACGTCAGTCGGCTCTCCTTTGCAAAAATTGATATAGCCATGCCAAGTGGCGACATCTTGCTGTAAGTAATTAAGTCCCATCCATAAGTTGTGCCCGCGCTTTTTCCAAGTGGTTTGGATAATTTCAGGGTTGACAAACCAGAGGTTGCTAGGTGATAGAGCATTCATGATGAGATGAACAATGAAACGAATGCGATGATGTTGCTCGATGGTGGTAGGCGCTCGTTTTATTAAACGATTGCAACACTTAAATATTTGTAAGTATGCTTGCTGTATGATAAAAAAAGGAGGTTTCTCCCAATCAGATTTTTGAAACCGTGGATCCTGGATAAGACGATAATGCGTATGCCTGTGTGAATATGAAATTGGGCACTGATTAAGCATCAAGCGATACAGTTGGTAAGCCAGGACACGCATGGGTTTTTGCCAGCTTTGAGGATTCTGATACAGAGCCCTAGACCAATTATAGATATCGTTTTGATATGTTAACAGCAATTTTATCCATTGCGCCATGCCAACCCCAGGATGGTGACGGCTTAACAGTACATTGGCAAATCGAGAAAACAGTTGGTGCCAGGATTTTAGGGATTGTTGCACTTGGTGGTCCTGCAGGCAAATTAAATATCAAGTATTCTCAAGCACCAATCCAGACGTCAAAATGTGATATTGGCGCTCAGTGATTTGATTGGCATCAAGTTTTTCTTTTGCATCTTGAGCCATAGTTTTACCATGTGATTTTAACAGCTTTCTCACATGGCTTGTAATTTTGTCTAAATCACCAGCAAGCAATTTATCTCGTACTTCTTCATTAAACACCAAATACTCACGCAATGCTACACGTTTGCCATCGACAGATGGTACCAGCTTCTGCCATACACATAATCTAATTGTTTCAATAATATCAATGGTACGCCCAAGGCGTTCTTCAGCTGGAAACATAGTGACCAAGCGCCGCATGGTTTCTGCCACCCCTGTGGTATGCAAGGTGGTGTAAACAGGGTGCCCTGTCAGTGCAGCTTCCAGTGAAGCACTCATGGTTTCAATGTCTCTGGACTCACCGACCAGAATTAGGCGAGGCTTGCGACGCAGAGCATTACGCACGCCAGTTGCAAAATCAGAGATGTGACGCGGAATTTCAGACTGGCTGACCACGGCTGATACGGTTTCAATTTCGTCATACACAAATTCGATGGGTGATTCATAAGTAAGAACTTTTCGATGGCTGTCTTCATGCTGAATCAATTCACGAATGATTGAGGCCAAAAGGGTGCTTTTACCAGAGCCTGTAGCCCCTGTGATATAAATGATGCCTTCTTCTGGGGCAATGGCATTCTGTAAATCTTGCGGTAAATCTAGACTGCTTAAAGGTGGTGGTGTGGTAGGAATGGTTCTTAGAGTAATTTGGATCCCTTCATGGCCTTCAACCATGCAACCAGTCGCATTGACACGAAAACGCAAGCGCTGAGAGCGATTGGGTTTGATGTCATAGTGGGTATCAATATCTTGTCCACTTAGTATTTGAGCTGTACCATTAGGGCCATAAATAGCGTTTAGTAAGTCACTTACTTCCGTGTTGGATAATTTACGCTTGGTGATTCTGTGCAACCGACCATGAATTTCAGCAAAAATAACTTGGCCTGTTTGTAATGTGATATCAGAGGTGTCTAGGCTGGTACAATGCTCTAAAAGAGGCTCAAGATAAGCCGGTGATAGGCGTGTGGGTTCATTGGGTAACAGCATGCTCATGAGCGTAATGCAGGGCGCCATTGATGACTTTTGAGATTAAGCTCTGGCAAAGCTGCTATGCGCAGTACAGTGTCGTTAACGCGCACTTCTCTTTCATCGCCCGTGACCCCTAGCTGAGTTTTTGCTATAAATGGTTGTGACACCATGTTTTGTGAAAGCATTTTTTGGTATAGAATCATGCCTTGCATGTCTCGTTGCAAGCGAGCTAGGTTGTCGGAAAAAATCAAATCAGCTTGTTGGATCCCATGACGCCAGCCTTGAGCAATTTTGTTTTTCCATAGTATTTTCTCTTGTTTATCTTTAGGAAGCAGTGCTTTATCCGGTGATTCAGGTGCCTGGTGAGGTAATTGTAGGTAGTCTCTCCAGTTGGGGAGATGGGTAACAAATTTTGCTTGCTTAAGTACTTTGAAAGTTCGATCGGCTATACGAATTGCATCATCTTGTGCCATATGTACAGTGTCTCGTGCTTCAGACAGCACAGGTGGCAAGACATTGTGCGACAAGAGCATAGGTTGGAAATTGAACACGCGGTCCAGGGTGGCTGCATATTGGTTAAGGTTTTTATTAATATTTCCAGCTCGAAAAGCAAGGCCTCCTTGGGCACCTAGGGTCATAGCGGTTTCAGCCAGAGCTGAATGCCGAAGATGTGAGCTGTCTTTTTTTGCAGTAGCTGATAATTTGGGTGCGGATAAATCTTGCAGAGCATTGAGAGATGTAATCTGCTGATTAGGTGCGAGGTTGATAGGGGTTGATCCACAACCGTACAGTAAGAAAATCAGCATGAATATGATGCATTTAACTGCTTGCATAACGTATTTCAATAATTTTAGATTTTCCAGTGAACACTCTAATAAATGCTCTTTCGCCAGCCAAATAATCGATTTGACGGATGATGCGTGCCATGGGCATATCTTTGGTGTTGATGGCTACAGTGACAGGGACAATGGGTGCTTTGCCCAAGATCCGGATTTGATAGTGAGTGGATTTGGCGATGCTGTGCAGGAGAGGTTCTATAGGGCCTGCCCAGTCCACAGATGTATGTGCCTGTAAATCAACGATATGTGGGTTGACCAATGAAGGGGACTTCTTTTGGGCTGCGGTAGTTTTAATTTTAGCGAGCTCTACCAGCGAGTGACTAACAGAGTCTGCAGCTTGGGCCAGCTTAATCGATGCAGGATCCTGAGTGCTTTCAGGCACAAAATGTGCCTGTTGGTGCAACGAAGCATTTTGCTGGCTGCAACCAGCAATTAATCCCAATAAGCTGAAAAGTAGTATTGCATACATAGAATTTTCCTTCCTCTCTCATTGATTGAAGCAACAAGGCACAGTTCTGTCAAGAAAATAGGTGCATGTATCTTGAAGATCAGGAAGATTAAGGGCTCTATGGTTTTCAGGAAAGATGAATGCCCTTTGAACTATGGCGCTGAAGACCTAAAATCTTTTAAGTACTTTGATGTTTTGGTACAAAGGTTTTCATCAAGAAAAGCAGGGAGACAAGCTTGAGAGAGAGTTTGGGTAGATGCGATTCATATGATTTTTTCGTGCATGAAAAAAGGCACCCATGGTCATATAAATCTCATTTGGTAAGGGCCCTTATGTTAAGTGATTGTATGTGAAAAATTATTGCTCAGAACGACTGTCTTTCATAATTTGAGTGTGCTAACGTTATGAATGGTGGGTAGATAATTAACTTTATTGCAGACTGTTTGAACTAAAGGAAATGTTAACATGGCTCATAATAAGAGCGAACTTAATGTGCCCGCATCGGGGGGCCGTAGTTGGTGGCAGCATTCTCAGCTTTATCTCAAACCACGTGTGGCCAGTATATTTTTCCTGGGTTTTTCCAGTGGATTACCCTTTCTTTTGTTGCTATCAACCCTCACTGTTTGGTTGACAGAAGCACATATTTCAAAGACCCAAATAGGGTTGCTCGCGTGGGTGACTGTCCCTTATTCCCTAAAATTTATGTGGGCACCTATTGTGTCACAGATCCATATTCCTTATTTGTGCGATGCATTAGGTCGTCGCCGTGGTTGGTTGGTAGCAACACAGTTAGGTTTAATGGTAGGGATTTTAGGCTTAGGTTTAACTCACCCTGAAAGTCATTTGGGTTGGACTGCTTTTTGGGCTGCTGTTGTTGGTTTGTTTTCAGCGTGGCAGGATATTTGGATTGAATCATATCGTATCGACAGGCTCCCCGAGCACTATTTGGGTGTTGGTGCTGGTGCATCGGTTTTAGGTTATCGTGTAGGCATGTTGACCTCAGGCGCTGGTGCTTTATATCTTTCTAATTTTTTTAGCTGGTCCATTGTTTACACCATCATGGCAGGGTTCATTTTATTAGGTCTGGTGACGACCTTATGCAGTGATGATGAACAGGAGCGTGACAAATTGAGCCGCGCCTGGTTAGGGCAAGCGCATTGTCCAAAGCCAAAATTGTCCATGACTGTTTGGTATCAAGCATTTTGCGAAGCTTTGAAAGTGCTTTGCCAAAACCATACTATGATAGCTGTGCTGGTGTTTATTTTTTGTTTCAAAGCTTGTGATGCCATTCTTAACGTGATGAATTTACCTTTTTTGATAGAGATGGGTTTTAGTAAACTAGAAATTGTTCATGTAAGTAAAACCTTTGGCATTTCCGCTATGATAGTGGGTGGCATTATGGGTGGTTTATTTGTCAATCGATGCTCATTATGGAAGAGTCTTTGGGTTTGTGCTTGTCTTCAAGTCACCGCTTGCCTTTTATTTGTAGCACAGGCTGTTGTTGGGCATCATATATGGCTGTTGGTACTGACCACAGGGGTGGAAAATTTTACGCTTGGTTTAAGTCAAATAGGACTGATTGCCTATTTGACCCAATTATGTGATAAATCTTACTCCATTACCCATTTTGCTATTTTATCTTCTTTAGCATCTCTAGCGCGAGTTTTGTTCTCTATGGGCGCAGGTTGGCTGGCTGATCAGTGCAGCTGGGTCAGCTTTTATGGTTTTGCCACACTATTGTGTCTGCCAAGTCTGCTGCTCCTCAGTTGTTGCTCTGCAAAATTTGGTGTAAGGTATTATCCTAGAGAGCGTCCAGTCAAACATGCCTTAGCCGAAACTGGGCACCAATCCTTGCGTTGACAGGGTATTGTGCTGGAACTTTGCTATAGTTATGAAATTGTTGTTTTAAAAAAGGAGCTTCATATGTCGCAAGATCAATCATCCTGGCAAAGCCATGTGGTTAATACTCAGACCTGGGTGCGTGGTTTATTTATGGTGCTGTTTGCAGTGATTGGATATGTTGTACGCTTATTGGTATGGGCATTGGCGGCGCTGCAATTTATTGTCGTTATTTTTCGTGGAGAACCTCACCAAAAATTATTAGAGTTGGGTGATAGTTTAAGTCAGTTTTGTTATCAAATAATGTTGTATTTGACCTTCAACAGTCATGATAAGCCCTTTCCTTTTGGTGATTGGCCTGAAAGCAATGGTCAACCTGTTGCTAAGTCGTCAAAATCTAAAGGCGATTCTACCGAAGCTTAGTTCTTACGTTGGCAAGTAGGCAGATACTGCCACAGTCCATAGCTTACTTGCCCAGCG
The DNA here is from genome assembly GCA_964352915.1 of uncultured Legionellales bacterium. Taxonomy (GTDB): domain Bacteria; phylum Pseudomonadota; class Gammaproteobacteria; order PIVX01; family PIVX01; genus CAYGTQ01. Next base: position 5,334 of record CAYGTQ010000028.1, on the reverse strand, counting down.
GCCTTTTTGTGTCTTTGATGCCATGTATCTGGCAGGTCATTTAAAGCAAGTTCTTTTTCATATTCCATGTAGATAAGGCCTTTGGGCGCTATAAGACAGTTCTGATTTAGCCAGTGACATAAGGTCATTAGGTATCCCTGGCGAAAAGGGGGATCTAAAAAAATGATATCAAAAGGTTGTTGTTCTTTTATAGTGTTGGTTGGGGACCAGTTTATTTTTTGTAGTGTGATTTGAGCTAGACATTCTAAACTTTCAGCGGTATGTCTTAAATGTGTGATGATATCAGAGGTTCGGTCGCACATGACTACGTGTTCTGCTCCTCTTGAAAGGGCTTCAAAGCCTAGAATACCGCTGCCAGAGAAGCAATCCAGGCATCGAGCGCTTTGAATATCATGCATCAGCCAATTAAAGAGTGTCTCTCGTATGCGATCAGGGGTAGGGCGAATGGATAATTTGTCAGGGAAAGCGATGATACGCCTGCGCCACTGTCCACCAATGATGCGTAAAGTGCCAGGAGGATGTCTCATAGCCAATGCCCTGCTAAAGGTGGTAAAATGTCAGCTCGAGAGTGTACTTGATGAAGATTTTATGTTCAAACGATTCTTTTCTAAAACCTCAGCGCCACCTGAAAAAGAACAAGATTCATCCAAAAAAGGCTGGTATCAACAATTAAGCCAAGGTTTAAGCAAAACTCGTCGCCAACTTAGCCAGGGTATTCATGCACTGGCCGGACGCTCTCATTTGGATCAAGCCAGCATTGACACCATAGAGAACCATCTTTTGCAGGCAGATATGGGGCTTGCTGTGACTGAGCAGGTGATCGAATGGCTAAAAAAACAACGTGGAGAAGAGCCTTTATGGCAAAACGTGCAGCAATACTTATATGAGTTGCTAAAGCCTTGCGAACAGCCTTTGATTTTTGAAAAATCGCCTCGTCCTTTTGTGATGTTGGTTGTGGGTATCAACGGTGTAGGGAAAACTACCACGATTGGCAAGATGGCTAATCATTTTAAAGAGCAGGGGTTAACTCTGGGTTTAGCTGCTGGTGATACTTTTAGGGCTGCTGCTGTTGAACAGCTGCAAACTTGGGGTGAGCGCAGTGGGTTGCCTGTCATTGGCCAAACCACGGGAGCTGACAGTGCTGCTGTTATTTTTGATGCTGTGCATTCAGCCCAAGCAAAATCTTGGGATTTGGTGATAGCTGATACGGCAGGTAGGTTGCACACGCAAGGACATTTGATGCAAGAATTGCAAAAAATTGAACGCGTGATTAAAAAATTCGATCCTAGTGCACCGCATGAAGTGATGTTGGTCCTGGATGCAAGTATTGGTCAAAATGCATTGAGTCAAGTAGAAAAATTTCAAGAATGTGTTAATGTCACGAGTCTGGCTTTGACCAAGCTTGATGGTACTGCCAAAGGCGGTGTGATTTTTGCTATAGCAGAACGCTTTAAATTGCCTATCCGTTTTGTAGGTGTTGGAGAAGGTATGAAAGATTTGCAAATTTTCAATGCTAAAGCATTTGTACAAGCCTTGTGTGAAGTCATATGATAGAGTTTATTCAAGTCAGCAAGCGTTACCCGTCAGGGCATGAGGCGCTATCTCAAGTAGATCTAGAGATTAAGGTAGGTGAAATGGTGTTTCTTACAGGTCACTCAGGTGCGGGTAAGAGTTCTCTGTTAAAGCTGATAGCATTGATTGAACGCTGTTCTCTAGGTAAAATCATTGTAGATAAAGTGGATTTATCGACATTAACGCCCAAAGAAATTCCTTGGTATCGTCGTCAAATTGGCATTGTATTTCAAAGTCCAGCACTTCTATCAGATAAAAATATTTTTGATAATGTGGCTTTGCCGTTAGTAGTTAATGGCTTTCGTTACCAGGAAATTGCCAGGCGAGTGCGCTCAGCGTTGAGCATGGTAGGTCTTTTAGATAAGTGGTCGCAACATCCAGCCGCATTATCTTGTGGGGAGCAGCAACGAGTGGGTATTGCACGTGCTGTGGTGCACAAGCCTAAAATATTATTAGCTGATGAACCAACCGGCAATCTCGATCCTGCATTGGCCAGAGAGATCATGCAGCTTTTCGCTAACTTTAACCAAGCAGGTGTGACCACGCTAATTGCTAGCCATGATATGGCTTTAATCCAGCGCCTTCAATATCGAGTTATTGGTTTACAACAAGGAAAATTGTCACATGGCGAACAAGCGTCAGTTGAATAGCCGCCAGGCCATTCGTTCTAAATATATCAGCCGTCGTCAGCGCTTAACAGCATTTTTTCGAAGCCATATTCAAGCAATACATGTGGCTATTGAACGTATGTACCATCATAAATTGATGACCGCTGTAACCATTGGCATCATGGGACTTGGCTTAAGCTTGCCTTTGTTATTAGCATTAGGTGTTGATAACTTAATGGGCGCACAGCCATCGAGTGAGCGTCAGCAGCCTATTTCTTTATTGCTGCACAGTCACGCGGTAAACCGGGTAGATGGTTTGTTAAAGAGACTGCGTGGCCGCGCTGATGTTTCAGAAGTAAACTATGTATCTCCGCAACAGGGTTTAGCTCTTTTCCAATCAAATATGCCACGCAGTGATTTATTGATTAATCTACCTAATAATCCCATTCCGCCACTGATGGAAGTGACGCCTAGTCGCCGGCATGCAACCCCTCAGGCCATTGAAGAGTTAGCACGTTCTTTATCAAGCTGGCCTGAGGTTGCTTCAGTCAAAGTTAACATGCAATGGGTTGAGCGTTTACATCAATGGTTGCATTTGTTTCAGATTTTGAGTTATGGCTTGATGACATTGTTGATAGTAGCAGTTCTACTGGTCAGTTTGTTTAATATTTATCATGCAATTCATGAGCGTCGCGAAGAAATTTATGTCGTATCGTTGGTGGGAGGTACTTATGCTTATATTAGGCGTCCTTTTTTGTATACAGGCATACTGTATGGGGCATTAAGCGCATGTTTGGCTTGGGGTATCGTTAGCCTGATACATTGGAGTTTATACCCAGTGATTACACACTTAAATACCTTGTATTCTTTATCAATGCCCTTTATCGGACTGGATCCTCTGACTGGTACAGGTGTGATGCTGTTCAGTGGCTTTATGGGCTTGGCAGGCGCTTGGTTTGCTTCTGAGCTTGAAATTATGACAGCCACACAATGCTCTTAGTCCCGGTCTGGGTAGGTTGTCTGATGTGTTCGATATAGATTGAGCTATACTGTACGTGTTATGGGAAATTTTAACGAAGACAGTCATTGGCGTGATTCCGCGCGGTCAGCACGATTTTTTATCATTGATGCGCGTGCTGCTTTTCCTTTTCTATTATTCTTGCTGCATATTCGATTATGGACTTTCATAGTTGCTTGTATAGCCATGTCATTTTTTGCGCTACTTGAGAAACTGGGATTTAATCTGACGGTATTCTTTCGTTGGTTGAGGTCATTTCTAGCAGGACCACACAAAACCTCATCACCCTGGTGGAAACAATAGCATTTTCTCTTGGTAATTTATTTATCATTACGTTGGTAGGCTTGCAGTTGTATATTGTGTGCTACGCGCTCAACGCAACCTGTGAGTGAGGTATTACACATGTGACAGACATTGTCTATTTGATTTTCCTGTAGCTGATCTATGCTTATTTTCTAGAGAAGATGCATGGTAATGTGTGATGGAAAAGAAAACATCTCGTGATCAGAATGGTGATAATGTAAGAGCTCTTTTTGTTAAGGAAGAGCTGAAGGTAAAACAGCTTTCTCAGACAGTGGATACATCTGATACCAGAATGGTGCTCAGCGATCTTGATAGTCAACTAGGATTTTGGCAAGCCAGGCATAGGTTTTCAGGATCAACCCATGGCAAGAAATTATTCGCACGTTGGCAAGATACTAAGTCTCGGGGACATCATATTGATGAGCGCTATAAGCAAGCCCAGCAACATGCTTTGGTGCTTTTATATGAGTACGATCGCCATCGCATTCAAGTTCTCCATCAAGAGTGTTCGTATTACATGGCTTGGTGGCAGCAGGAGAAACATCTAGGCATTCTTGGACAATTAAGTGATGTGGTGCGTCGTTATCAAAGCGAGTTAAGAGGTTTGGATAGTCGTATTGCGCAAATGAAAACTCGTGATGAGCAAGGATCTCAAAAAAAATTACTTGATATCACGCAAAATCCGAACTTACATTTAGATCAACTCATGCCTTTAAAAGAGCAAGTGCAGGATGCTTTACGTAAACTCAATGATCAAGGTATAACGGAATCAAATTAATCGTATGCATAATTATTTCAGATCGGATTTGTCAAAAGTATGCTCTAAATCTAACTAATCCGGCTGATGATCCGTGTATAGTATAGTTTTCTTGCTAATAAGATCATCGAATAAAGGCTTTTGACTATCTGGTAATTCTTGTCTTCTAAGGGCCATCATTTCACTGAGCGTGCCTTGAGGGCAAATAGATGTTAAACGGTCGGTGATTAAAAGACCGTTAACATGATCAATTTCATGTTGTAATACTCGAGCATAAAAACCTTTTTCAATGCTTGTATGCTTTTGCCCTGATTCGTCTTGGTAAGAGATTGTAATAGATTTATATCTATTAATTTTTCCTGCTTTGCTGGTAACTGAGTAGCATGATTCAAAATCTCTAGAAAATCCTTCTTCTTCTATACCCTCATAAATCGCATTAATTAATATGTGCATAGGGTATGTTTCTGTGGTATTTCGCAAAAGCGCAGCACTATTTGGAATATAAACAGCGATGATGTTTTTTTCCTGGTTGAGTTGTGGCGCGGCTAAACCTACGCCTTCGAATGAGAATAGTGTTTGTTTCATATAGTCTATAAGTTTATGATCTTTTTCTGAAAGCGGAAAGTCTATGCTGACAGCTTTCTTAGTTAGAGCGCAATTTTCCGTTGCATGCTCTATGGCAATGATAGGTAATGTTTGCTTAATAGTCATAGTTACTTTCACCAAAATACAATCAGTCAAATATACATGCATAGGAGAATGGAGCACAAGCCCTGACGAATCGACACATATTTCTGTAAGATATCTAATAAAATCATAGGGTTATTTTTCAGCAATGATTTTGCTGATTAGATTAAGGAATATTTTTACGGATGTGTCCATGGGATGTCCATTTTAGAGACCTATGAATGCTTCTAACGATGATTCTGGGCTATTGGACGAAAAGGCAAGTACGCTAACGTAGGTCGTTATTTCAATAAAAAAAAAATAATCTATTTGTGTTTTAAGTGTCTGATCTGTTAGATAATACACTTGCATTTATGGCTTACAAGCCTGTCTTTTTATTTTAAAATTAT
>CAYGTQ010000027.1:0-18122 GCA_964352915.1 uncultured Legionellales bacterium | reverse complement strand
AACAACCATCTGATTGAATAATAACCAGATTATGCGTTTATTTGTGGAATTTAAGTTCTGGCAAATTCAAAGATGGGTATTGTCTCAAGAAATATGTGTCTGATGCATCTGCGTACCTTGCAAGGCATCGTTTTACAGGAGCAGTGGTTAACCTGGCCGCTTGAGCCTTTGGGTTACCCGGCTGATTTTGCTGTACCACCCAAACCCTTACCCAAATTTATTCCCGAATATGTGGTCGCACAATTACAACAGCAATTGCATCATTTACCACCCTATCTGCAAAATTTAGTCACCATCTTGCTTGAGACAGGGCGCAGAATTGGAGAAATATGTGCTATGCCCTACGACTGTTTATCCAAAGATCATCAAAATGATTACTTCTTAAAAATACAGGATAAAAACTTAAGAAATCATATCTGATCCCTATTTCAGATGCATGCATTGACGCCATCAAATTACAGCAGGAAATAACCAAGCAAACCCATAAAAAGTCTAAATTGCTGTTTCCCACCAGCAACCCATAAAATGATTTGTCCTTTGGTATGTTTCCATTGGAAGGGATTCTGCTGGTCTTTGTATTTTTTAACCATCCTCAAGGCCTATGTGTCACAATTGAACGATAGTTTAACTGATCTCCATTTTTTGCAACAGTGCCCTCAATGATACATGCTTGAATTATCACTTTCAGTCATTGTTAAAACCAGCTATAAGTTAATATGATTGCTCTTAATAAATAACTATTGTTACGGCTATTTCAGCCGCTGACACTCAAAGGCCATGGAGATCATAATATGCAAACAGTTATAACTATTCTAAAAGAAGCTTTATTGCAATTGGATACAGATGGACGAACTCACTCTACAGTGATTGATGCGTGTTCTTCCAGCATGGTATATGAAGTGAATTTACAAACACATAATCAGCTTCAAAAATGGTATGGCGAGCTCATAAACCCGGATGTGGCAGGAGAAAATATCGCTGAAAAAATAGCTCAAGAAATTCAAAATACTCAAGCGAAGCATGCCCATGTAATTGCTCATGAAGCGCAGTTAGCGGATCTGGTCACAGTAAACAAAAGAAAGACTATCCATTCTATATTGGCCAAAATAGATACAGAGCTTAAAAGAATGAAAGAGCGCAAAAAAAGTTTAAATTCTTCTTTTAAATCCAAAACTTAAAAAAACATTGCATGCTTTTTGCACAAAAGGCGAGATATATTGATATTGTTGTGAAGTTTTAAAATGTACTACCAAACTTATGAGGCGCGCTGAGCCAACTCCCTCATTGATAGACTTCTTCTGGTAATTTTTCGAAGGGAAAGCGATCTAAATATTTAACAACTTGTATTTTGGTAGTTTGTTGAAAGGCATGAAACTTCATTTTTATGAACTGATTTTTACAGGTCAATCATAAATATTGCGCAATATCTCATAATGCCAAGGCAAAATGAAGCTAAATCGCATACATAATAGCACTATATAGCCTATACTTAACTGGATCCTGGAGAAAAAATATGGCAGCCCAACCACAACAATCTGGCAATGATCAATCATCTGGTATTTTATGGGTGATTGTCGCCTTATTCATTGGCGCCGTAGCTCTTTGGTACTTCTATGGTGAAATGCTAATATCTCAAATACTGCGTTTATCCCTTTTTGAAGCACACTACTTAACACCATTATTTCCTAAATTGCAGAGCTATATTAATTTTATACATACTCTGGATCCAGGCGAATTAACTTTAAAAGAAACGTTGGCCATTCATGCTGTCATAGAAAACTATATACGCTGGCCTTTGGTTTTATGTTTAGCTTTATTCTCTTATAAACTATACAAAAATGACTTAAAACGCCAGTTTTCAAAGATCTACAGCACCACAACTCTTAGTAAACAAGAAGCAGAGACCTGGCCACAAATCACGCCCGTTGTGCCCCTAGACTTGGTTAGTACACCTCTGGATGAGGGCGCATGGGCAATGGCCATGACACCTTTAGCTTTTATTGAGAAAAACCAGCTGTGGATGGAAGGCTCAAAAGAGCTTGATAAACAGCTTGCGAGACAATGCCTTACCAACCAAATGGGAGCATTATTCACTGGATTTGAACACTTAGACAACATCCATAAAGCATTATGTAGTATTTTTCTTGCTCGGATTCATCGTGATCGTGATGGTGCTGCCATCATATCCAAACAGCTCGCTAAAAGCAGTGTAGGCTCACTAGATTTCACAGGAGTTAATGAATTACTTAATAAGCATAAAGACTCACCACTAACACAAAAAATTATTGAAAAGCATGCCTATGTTCTCACATTAATAGCCAGCTTTTTAGAAGCTGCACGCGATGATGGCGTATTAGCATCAAGCGAATTTTTGTGGCTCAAGCCACGCAATCGAAGCCTTTGGTACATGCTAAATGCTGTAGGCAGACAAACACCTTTTTGCGAAACAGCGGGTCCTTTTGCTCATTGGATAACTGAAAAATCTGTACAAAAAGCCATACGAACTCCTGTGGTTGATAATGCCGTAGACGCATTAAAACTCTCTCTTAGTGAAATCAGCCATGACTAGTTTTGTGTGGTTATTTAAAGAGTTGAATTAAATGCCAGCAAGCGCACTGAATACTTTATCAATATGTTTAGAATCAAATACACGATAAGACAAACGCATACGTTCAAAAATTAAATTACGCTGTAAAAATAAGTAATACATGTCAGTAGTTTCTTTTGAACGCTCTTCACAGTCTAGTAATACTTTAGATGCCATGCCAGGACTGATATCATCTAAAGCCTGCAACAACCTCAACGCTCGGCTGAGTTTAATGCTGGAACACAGCATCACCAATGGCTCTGTGATATCAAGCTTACTTAATTCTGACCCTTCTAAACTAAGAATTTTTGATGTGAGTTCCTTAATTTTCTCTTCTACTTTAGCATTATTATCTAGAGTGTTATTTTCTGCTTGTTCCATATAAAAAATCACAGACCACAACGAAGGGTCATCGTATTTTTTCCAGTATTCCAAAGATGCTTGATGGCTTAAATCAACCATTGTATTTCTCCAAAATTATGTAAAATACCAAAATTTCGCAATTTTTTTCTAATCATAGAGGAGTTCATCCAGAGATACTTCTTTTTCATGGTGCTGGATAATATCGTTAATAGCGTCCGAAACGAATAAAAATCTAACAGACCAAGGACACTGATCATCTAATATTAAGCGAAGACCTAAAATTGATGGGTTAGCATCTTCAAATCTTTCTCCAAGATCAAAGCCAAATTGTAAAGTACATGATTGTGATGCCCGGCGAACCAGAGCAGGCAGCAATCCAACTGGAGAGGCAATTTCTGAAAATTCAATACGCTGTCCATTTAAAGTATAAAATTTGTTTTTTTCGGAAATAATTCGCTCAAAGCAGTCTTGCATTTTCACATTCAAACTCCAAAATATGATTTAGTCATATATTGTCACGATCGTTGATTGATTAAGGCATCTAGAGAATTCGTTAATTGCTCAACAAAAACCATGCCAACATAATGGTTATCATAAGTTGTACCCTTCCCCAACTCTTCTACCAAATCCTGGGCGATATCTGATGATTCACTTTGGTTCATAATAGCTTCGACACTTTCCAACCCTTGACGCACATGGCCAGGATGCAACAATGGTTGACTATCTGCTTCTTGTAATTCATCGCCAATACCAAATAAAGTAATGCTGTTGACAGGGGCTATTTGTTGCGTTTCTTGGTCATAAGCTTGTTGAGCAACGACTCTTTCACTGTCGAATGCCATCAACACCTGAACGGATGCCTCTATAATATCTTCATCCTTACGTGCATCCAAATATTTTACTAAATCAGCAACACCAGAATCTAACGTACCATCAACCGCGAATCCACTAGCAATGATATTAGAAATAGCTTGATCGCTTGATGCTAACTCATTAACCATGCCATCGGTAGGCGGTTCAACCTTCAATAGTTGGTTTACCCGATAAGCTTTAACAGGCTTAGGGTTTGCATAAAACATATTGGCACGAATAATAGTTGACTTAAACATCAGATGAGCCATACCTTCAGACTGATCTTTAAGATCAAGCAAATCAATACGTGAGCGCTTTTCAAAAGACGCACTGCGGGTATCCATATAACTTCCGGCAACACTGCTGTCTTTCATTTGAAAAGAATCCACTTTGGTCACATAGCTTTCACCTGCTGTTTTCTGAAAGAATTCAAAAGTCTCCTGAGGATCCTCAAGCTTCATACAAATTTTAATATTGGTATTCGCACCAATGCTCGCAGCCTCTTCTTTACTGTTTTTCTGAAAAGCCGGTAAATCCTGGCCTGCAAATATTGCAGAAAACCCTAAAGAACGTGCTTGTGCTGGTACTACAGCAAAACCTTCAACCGAATAATAGCCATATTCATCTAATATACATACATAAGGTGATGGAGAAGTCGTAGGCTTTCTTTCAATCACGTCTGCATGGCTACCTTCAAGCGTACTACCTAAACCACTGGCCATCATAGCTTTAAGGCTGGCAACAATAACTTTGCCCAGACTGGCTAACTCATCGGTAGATTTTTCCAAAGCTGGCAACAAAACAACCAAAATGCGTCGATTAAGCACCACATCTTTAAAGTCAACTTCAGCAAGATTGCTTCTAACAATATGACCGTAGGTATCAGCGAGGGATGAGAAGACCCTAACTAACTGCATGGTAATAAACCCATGCTGCTCCAGCACTTGACTCACTTGCTTACCTTTTTTAGCTTTGTTATACCCCGGCAGATTAAGAACATAGTTATTCAGTGGTTCCAGCACCACTGATGGGATATCACTAATATCAACAGCTGGCTGATTATCACGCGGAAATTGCTTATCAATAACAATGGATTCCAGTTTTTCTAAATGGAAATAGTTACGAATTGAATTAGCATCTAGAAGAATAAAATTTTTATCACGCATATAAACTAAAAGCTTCATTAAAGCTTCAACAAAGCTGATGGCTCGCCCTTTCCACATGTCACCATCACCACCACCAGAGCCATCCATAAGACTTGTCACTAATTGTGCTAACATGCTGCTGGAACCTTGACAGAAAGGGTTCATAGTATTGGATAATCGATCCTTTTGCGGGCCTATGATATCACGCGCACCTGTCATGAAATTGACAACCAGTAAATCATCTTCGCGGCCCATTTGCCTTGCCATGGAAAATATTTTTGCCCAAAGAGAATTATCACCCTTACCATCTACATAAATAAGGCCACTACCCTGCACCAAGGAGTTAAATCCGATGCTTAAAAGTGCTTCAGTCTTACCACTACCGGTTGAACCGAAAATTAGTACGTGGGTTCTCATATCATCGTTAGAAAACCAAATCTCTTCACCGGTTTCACGATCATTACCAAAGAACGTGATACCACGTGCTTTATTTGGTTTTTTAGTCCCTGGATTAATATCATTAAAATCACGCATACCAGCACGCTGTGGCAGACGTACAGGTAGTATCTGTGGTCGGCTCATGGTGTAAAGAAAAATGCTTAGAGCAATTAAGAAACAAAGCTTCGCTAACGGTGAATATACCAACATGAGGGCCATTAAACAAATGGTGGTGATTGCTGCTTTACCAGGTTCTCTGAAAAAATCAGCTAATTTTTCGCCCAAAGGGCGAGTGTCCCGAATTAACTGGCTAGCAGCAACTTCCTGAGATTTAGTTACACCACGTAACATGATTAAATCAGCATAAATGGGTCATTTAATGAGCATAGACCACCCTCATACAAAGACAAGGGTTCAAGCTAAGTATCTGACTTACATATGTTCACTTAGAAAACATACTTATTGATACTTAATCATTCCGTATCTATTTTCAGTTAAATGAGCAAGTTATTATAGGTACTAAATAGAAACCCATCAGGGCAAAATAGGCTGTAATAGAGCTATTCGTAGCTACTTTAAGTGATGGCAAACTAACCTGGAAGAAAAAAATTCATTCACTAAATTTATACCGACAGCACGAACATCAAAACCGGAAGCTGCCTGAACGTACTAGATCCTACCACGACCTAATGTGACTAAGCGAAAAGATAAATATGTTTTTAATGTTATATTAAATTATACGATATTTGCACTTACAAATTTTAGCAGTAATCGTAAAAATTTTTCTGGGGGGCGAACAACCCACATAAAAAACCAGGGAAAGAAATACAACGCAATTAAAGATAAACAGCAAAATGTATTTTTTCGGAATTATTTCATTTAACAACCTAAATCAATATAGCGACAAATATTTTTTCATATATAGTATGAGTATCTCTCACTTTTGCCTATCTAAGTTCCATTACACTTTAACATTTGTCGCCATGTTCTGAGCAAGCTATTCTAATCAAAAATTTTACAACCAACTAGACTGTATCATGCAACCTCCTTACCTTTAGGGACATCCCATAATTGCACCACTTGACGATGATGTTGTTTTTTTTCAACTTGGATGATGATATCTAAGGTTTTTTTTGCCAAATCTTTAATGCCATTTGCATTATTTCCGCAAAGTTTAATATTTTGAGCAATAGCCTCGATCGCCAAATCCGGACTAGCGGCATGAATAGTCGCCAGCAAGCCGCGGTGACCTGTATTAAGAAGCCGTGTGAATGGTTGCGCATTATCAATAGATAACTCACCTAGTAAAATTCTATCAGGCCGAGCTCGCATTAAGTGATCGATCATTTTTTTATAGCTATTTAGTGACTGATCATGACGAGATACCAGATAACTCGCAGATAGGCGATGGTGGGTTAAATCAATTTCTTGCGTATCTTCAAGACTTAATAAACGCTCCTCTTTTGATATGCACTGCACTATAGCATTAAGCAGACTGGTTTTACCACTACCTGTACTGCCTGAGACTAATATGCTCGCCTTTGTTTCAATTTTTTCTACTAAATATTTCTTCTGTAAGGTGTTCAAACCAAAATCTTGTAACTTGTAATCTTTGTTTCGCTTCAAACGAATGGCTACCGATAAATGTTCACTGACTTGAGGTCCCAAAATTGCTTCTAAACGATGTCCACCGAATAATTGTACAGATAATCTCGGCTGCTTGATGGGATGGAAATACATACCATGACGATTGGCCAAAGCACGACATAAGCGATACCAATAATCATAGGTTGCAAAGGATACATTTTTTAGATAAAAACCTTGTGCATCTTCCAAGGCAAGATTTTTTTCACGCACAGCACATATTTCAAGCCATCGCTCATCATCAAGATAAGGTTTTAATGGTTGTAACAAAGTTTCTATAATCATCTAAGCACCAATTGCCCTGTACTAATCCATGGGGTGTAAGTTTTGTGGCTATCAGGGTAGGTTGTTTCTGTGCGTTTTTCCATACGATAGTAGCGCTTAACCGAATAATGCTGGTTCCCTTGATGAGGCAAGCCATCATCAACATGGAAATATTTTTGCCACTCATCACAAACACTCTGAGCTCGACTAAGGTAGACTGATACATTGGAAGCTGTGACCCGTTCAATCAAAGTGCTAGTTTCAAGAAAATAGCGCTCACTGTGATCCCAAACTTGCCTGGTTTCATCACGTCGAAAACACTGATCAACACGCACTTCAGGGCCAGTGCCCACTTCCACATCATAATAGCTATTATCAGGCCGCTTGTAACACTTAACTTTGACTTGTGGTGTGACACGATAACAACCTTCAACACGCGATGCTTGTGCTAGAATTTTCTCATCAACATAGGTATGTGGTAGTGCATCCTCTAGATGATGGTGGTCACGAACTAAGTCGATTTTTCCTATTATATCCTCAATAAATAATGCCATTTTGGGGACGCTTTGATGGAGCTTGTCATCATGTTCGTAGCCTGTGATATACGTCTGATGAGGAATGATGTCATCACTCTGGATACAATCAGTAATAAAGTGTTCTTCACCATCATCATAATACCAGCGTTTTTTAATGTAACTTTTTCCACCTTCAAAATCATGCACATATTCACCAACACAACCTTCTCGAGTAGACATCAAAGGCATGGAAGCGCCATGCGGTTCACAATTTTCTAAAACAGGTATCTCTTGGTCTTCTATCAACAACATGCGCCTAGCCATAGAAACAGCCTCATGAAACTGCCAATTTAAATCCTTATCGCAATCCACCCAGGTATGGTTCAGCCATAAGCCATACTCAGAACAAGGCATCACAACATGAATTTGGTTTTTTTCAATATACTGCGCACGTCGTTTTAACTTAGAACGGTTTTGTAAAAAATCATGGGTGGGTGTGCAGTCACGATGCGACCATGTGATGTCTAAGGTTTTCTGTTCAGAATCTCTCTGACACATTCTAGCTTCAATTAAGCGGTTCTCACGGTCAAGATACACAAGCCTAGATTGTGCATGCGCTTTCATTGTATTTAGATCGATATCGCGCGGACAATCCCAATGCTTGGTGATGGCAAAAGATTGGGAGATATCTTTCATAACACCGCCTTCTTCATGACGAAGACCATCTTCTCCTAACCAATATGGTTGAAACGTGGCATAGGCTTTCATAACATCCATCACCAACAGATCATGACAATCAGTGCATTGAAAATTTTTTAAGATAGGCAGTATAAAAAGTGTGTCTTCACAAGGAGATTCACTAGTGAGTTTATCATCTTCATAAACCAGGGATTTCTCAGTGATTATGACACGCAAGTTATCTAAATCAACTTTTGGCACACAACCTTCACGAGTGCTTTGTACAGAAATATTGGCCGGCTCAGGCTTATCCATATGCAGTGAGCTTGGCTTAGCCTGCTCTAAATGCCAAAGCTCATTTTTTTCAAGTCGCGTTTCTTTAAAAGATGAAGTTTGAGTCAATTGTGTTTTTGCAGCAGGCGCTTCTTCTTGCTGATACTTATCACTCAAAATGACCTCTCCCTGACCACGCGCGATTATCAATGCATCATTTTTTTCCAGGTTTTCGTCTTTCTGATGCTTGCTTTTAGCCTCTGTGACAGCTTCTTGCAAATATTGTATAAAATCATCGGATAAATTTAAAGGTACTTGGCTGCCTTTAGCCAGCGCTGAATCGTTGGTCCTAAATTGTGCCAACCAAGGTTGTTTTATACTGGCTTTTTGGTTCCCCACATAAACCTCATCCAAACGTATTTCTACCAAGCGATCAAAAGAGCCTGGCAGATCTAATGCTTGGAGCTGTCCTTTTAATATGAATTTCTGTTTTTCAATGTCTAATGTTCCAGATAAGTATTGGACATCACTTAAAGGTACTGTTTCATCAATCAAGAATATGGCACTAAAACTCAAAGACATACACAAGCATAAAATGGATCTAATCATGTCTCAGCCTCAGGTTTCAATCTATATTTTTTAATCAATAAATCATTTTTAGGACGCAAAATGATGCGCGTGCCCGCTGCGATCGTAATGACAGGAGGGATGTTGAAATTTTTTTCTAGAATTTTACTGGTAATTTTGCCCCATTGATTAGATAATTGGCCAGCACTGCTGGTGAATGTTTTATGCTTTGACCATTTATTTGCTGTTTGGCTGGTAGAACTAAGACCGCTCATGGCCATAGCACCACCGTAGCGCATCCAAAGACGGTTATCAATCTCACCAATCAAACCTGACCGACCACTCAAGTCCGCACCATCAGCTTCAAATTTTACACTTTGACCAGCAGGCGTGATGAGACGTTCACATAACAAAGGTAAACGAGTCTGGCCTTGCGGCTTCAAGCCTTCATAATGGCAAATTACTTTGGTGTAAGCTGGCAGTAACACATGCTGACCACTGGGACTTAACACATGGCTGTCAAGAACCAAGAGTACTGAGCCTGAGTTGGCTGAATGAATATCGTGTGCGCTCACTGTGCGCATCACCATATCAGTAGTAAGTAAATCATGACGATCGACTTTGAGACTAGATACGCTCATGGGCCAAGTCATATTATCTACTTGATAATGCGTTTGATGAGTCTGTATTTGAGAATTTTTGAGCGTAACAATTTGACTTTTAGAGTGCAAGCGTCGCTTGACTATCATCTCCATTCGACGAGCTTGAGCAAGTAGTTTTTGCCTGTCAGACAAACCTTCACGATCCGGTGATTTTGGTCGACACGGTGCAATTTTTTGTGGTGGTGTCAGACGTGGTAAACTAGGTTTTATGCTGTAAGCACCTTCATCTAAACTCATCACAGGCCCATCCTCTGTTTTCTTCTCCTCACAACCTGCTAAAAGAATGACTACTAAACTCACCCTCATAATACAACTAGTTAAAACACGCCTACACACGGTGCTTCTCTGGTATTTTGTAAGTAATTTCATGAGCCATCTTTGAATATACACACTTGATCAAAACCATGTGTGAGGCTCAAGTTACCTTGAAAATCCACCCAAAGGCGAGGCCCATCAACACCGGTGTTAACGACTGTATCCACACCTTGCTCTACACCCATTACAACAGGAAATTGATAAGGCTCCTTAGCCCATTCAAGCCAAATTCTTCTACCATCACTGTAAACACGACTAGGTGCAATGCGGCGACTGCCACGCATACTGTAATTAAAATCAAGATGAGCTGGATTAAAGCTAAGCGTAGACTGTGCTTTTGGGATCAGATAATCTTTTGGTTTGAGCGCTTTCACTACTACTTTGATATCTGGCAAAATGGGGTCATCTACACCATAAATAACAACATAAAAGCTATAGACATAACCACTCTCACCAATTAAAGTTACATTGGTATCTACCATCACCATATTTTTCGGATCGAGTAAAATCCTATTTTGGGTCAATGATATAATGCTCAAAACACTATCATCCCCCAAGTTAGCATGACTGATACGTTCCCACAAAGGTAGGCAAATGGTAGTGGTCATATGGCGTCTAAGATTAAGAAGCATTAAATCTCCCCGGTATTGAAGACGCTTAACGCCATGTTCTTGGTTCCAGCCTTCTTGCACCATATTAAGCCTTTGTGTATCTGTTTCTAAAGGCGTCAGAGCTGATTGCAAAGAGCAGCTTGTGTATACAAGCATAATATTTACTATTTTTTTCACAATGCTTTCCTAAAACGAAGGGTATAAGCCTGTACTACAAAACCTAAAGGATTAAGGTACACTGCTTCACCTTTGAGCTTTACTCTATCAAAATTGAACTTTAAAAGTGAGGTGAAATTTTTCTCCTCTCTCACAATACCATTGTCAGCTTGTCTGTCGACAGCGTGCCAATTGATTTGAAGCGTATTCTCATCCAGCAGTACACTAGATTCAATTCGAACTTCACGCTTAAGATCTTGATATCTAAATTGATTGATTTGACTGGCTTCATCTTTTAACAATTTCTCGTAAGCTTCATGCAGTTTAGTGCTCGAATAAAGATTTAAGCGTCCCATTTTTAAATTATCCACTACTGGATCGATGGTTTCTCTTAAAATCACGTACTCACGCCCCAGCGATTCACTGACTAATGCGTGTGCAGGTGTTGTTTTTTCCAAAGGTTCAACCAAGACTACTTGTTCACCTTTAGGCTCTACCTGTAAAAATGCAAAACGAGTTTCTTTCAAAGGATAAAGAGCCAATAAAAGCACAAACAGCACAGTAATAATAGCTGCTTCAACAAACACTAAAAAATAAGTCATACGATATACACGGCACTCCATTTCTGTCATAGCCATTGTCCTTTTTTATAAATGAGCGGCAAATTGCAATGAACACAAGCACTCTTTGTAATCTTATTTTCCTGAACATTTGTTAGTTTTTTATGCTGGCTACATCCTAACAATAAGCTGCTTACCAACGTAATAAAAAAAAACTCCTTCATCTTATTTTCCACCATTTATTATCAAAGAAAACCAACTCATCATGCTTATAAAACCCTAAGGATAAAAGAATGCAAGCCACTAAAACATCCTAAATATTAATGATACTTGACGCTATGGTATGAGATTTTCTCAAAGCAAAAATGGATAAGATAGGAATAGCCAAACAAGTCCAAAAACCCTCCTGACTTATCCAAGCATGTCCTTTGAGCACCACATCTTTGCTTTGAAATATTTCAGTAGTTTGAAAGTAGTGCTCCGCCACTACCATAGAGATGCTCATAAAAATGGACGATATGATAAGAACTAGAGCGCCTTGCAATACAATATTAAACGCGCCTTGAGCATAATTTCGTGTGCCATCGAAAACACTAATCAATAAAAAGAACGGCGCAAGTGCTGAAATAGCCAAGCTCTTAAACATGAATTCTAACAAATAAATAGCGTATAGGTACAAAAGAAGGTGATAGATACTTACCAGCACCATGCCTTGTATAAAAATCCAAACCCCTGTGAAACCAGAGAACACACTCCAATTAAAAAAGTTTTGTAAATTGTCAATTTTAGCCACCGTTTCATTGACCACCGTAAGCAGCTCTTGTGTTCCACCTTGAGACACTCCTTGTGGAAAATTTAAGATATGCGTAGATATATTAACTACTATGCCTTTTAGTGGCGTATAAACCCATCCAAAAAATAAATTAGATGTTTTCAAAAGCAACATCACTACCATAATAGCAAGTACTCTTTTAGCAGTTTTCAGCCATGCAAGTTTTTTTCCCATCAAGACAGATATTGCTAAAATCAAAAACCACCCTAAAACCAAAGTATGTAATAAATTGATGCATCCTGGGGCTAAAGTTTGATATAACCAGTACACCATATTTTCTGATATAGCTTCAAATTTATGAACTGTCTCACAAATTGAACAACTCACTTAAGGCCTCCTTCACCTTGTAATAAGGTATGACTCAAGCTATCTAAAATTTTCAATTGCGTTTCACGGCTTTTGACAAGTTCATGTAGCAGCATCACTAGTAATTGATTGTTGTGCACCATATCTTCATGCAAACAGTCTGTTTGCATGATTTTTTCAGCAATTTGCTCTACCTCCTTTTGTTGCCTATCTAAATTGTGTTGATTTTCAGCCACATAAGCAATGCTAGTTTGCAGTGTTTGAGCTAATATTTCTTGCCGCTTTTCTTGAATTTTTTTCCAATTTTTACTACTGACTGCACCCTCTGGTGCAAAAAGATCTTGCTGGGTAAGCTGCAAACGTTGATAATGCGTCAAATCGCGATCATAACAGCGCAAAATTGGGTGAAATTTTTTTTGTGGGGTGAGATATTTGAGATAACTTTGCCAGGGATTAATTTTATTTAGCCCATCGTACCCAAGTGAACGATTGAAGCGGCTCATAAATTGAGTGATACTTTTGAGTTCATTGAGTTGGTGCCCCCCTAGTTTGACTATCTGAGCACTTCTTTTGATATTTTCTACATCAATAACTGGCTGACCACCTGCAGGCAGACCGTTTGAAATCAACAAAAGAAAAACTATCATTACTTTCATGCTTCACCTTCTAAGTAACGTTGCCGCCAATTACTGTGTGATTTTGCTTTGATAAGATTTTTTCTGGCATTAACGCCTGAAGAATACACCTTGAGCAAAGGGCCAAGGCCTACCAAGTTCATGTCCAGATACACTGAATGAGCCTGGTTTTTAACAAGTGCCACATGAGGATCTTTGCTTAGTGGATGTACTCCCATGATGAAATCACACTCTTCTTCTAACAGGCCCAAAGCACTATAATCATCACGTCTTCCCTTAGTATTAACTAGATATATTTCTGTGGCCATTTGACCTTTGATACTCATTCCCAATGGATGACTTAAAATTTGACTAGGCGATTGAAAAGCTAAATGTAATGTAGCATTAAGTTTTCTTAAGCGTTTAGACCAAAGCATCAACTGATCTGAAAAATCTTGACTTTGCATATAACTAGATGCTTCATCAATAAAAATTAACTGGCCTTTATTGTTGGTTTGATGAAGCAAATGAGTAGCAATTAAATACAGTATTGAGGTGTGAGCTGAATTTGATAAAAGCTCTGTCATATCAAAGCTTTGAAGACCTCCACAGCTAAGCTCATGATAAGCCCGGCCTTGGTGCTCACCATCGAGTAAGCCCTTAAAAAGACCCTCTGTCCATGGCAAAAGCTTCTGATAAATTTCGCTTTCTCTTGGTACAGCTTCATTCATAACATTCTTTAAAATTCGATCGTTTGGCTGCAAGGACTGCATGAGACGAATAATATCCAGCAAAGTGTCGTCATTCACGCCAGTCATAAGATTTAACAATGTATGCTTTTCAAGTTCAGTTAAGTCACTCACCCATGGGTTGAGTTTTAAACACCCTATTTCATGATAGCGTCCACCCATCATCTCAGTAAATACCTGAAGACCGCGATCCATATCAAAAAGATAGGCATTAATACCATAACGCATAGCACCAGCAATTAGATGGCTCATCATAGTGGATTTACCCCCTCCACTAGGCGCGATGATCATTGAGTGACCTAAAGGCTCACCTTGTTCGCTTTGATGCCATTGAAATGGATAAAGACTATGGCTACCAGCATGACGAATATAGCGGATGGGACCATTGCCCCAGGGGTTGTTATTATGTTGATAAGAATGCTTAATGAAAGAAAGCATGTATTTAAGTTGAGAAGAGAGTAACTTGAAATGATAAATTCCTAAAAATTCTGGCAATCTTGTTTGCCATAACGCTCGAACCTCATTACTCATAGGAGTTATTTGAATACCGGACTCCCTTGCCAAACGTACGATTGGCTCTATACCATCCCTACTTTCAAGCCAAAAAAGCATTTCAAAATCAAATAGACTAGCGCCCTCTTCCACAGTTGCAATCGCAGCATCATAATGTTTTCTTGCTTGATTTCCGCCAAGATTGAGTGCGGCCTGGCGCCCATCTTGTTTCAACTTAATGCTGGCTTTAATACCATCATAGGGAATCAGGTTTATCTGCACATCCATCACAAATGGTAATTCCTGGAATTTTTCAAAGAATGTAGGTTGCAATCTTTCATCAAAACCTGTCAGAACAAGCCCATAACGTTGATGGTGGCTTCTTGCTAAACCTTGCTTTTTATTAAAATTTATGGGATACCCCAAAGATTGATTTAATAGTAAGGGATTTTTAAAACCATTTTTTTGACCGGTCAAATGCTGCCATATAGCAATGCTTTGTGTTTGACATAGGACCTCTGGCTTTAGAGGATGTAATCGTTGCATCATTACAGATGCTACATCTCTAAGAGCCTTAATAGATTTTTCGGATCGTTTTGGCGTGTCTTTGATGGACAAGAGCATCATGTAATCGTTGTGCCAATCTGCTTTAAGGTAGTTTAGCCAAGCATTATCAATTTTTTCTGAAATGCTTGTCCCTTCTGTTAATTTAAACATTTTACAGTTTCTGAAACTCCAAATATTCACTTGAACACCTGATTTAGACAGGTCATTTAATGTATACTCAAAATTATGAAGCATATCATCCATGCTTGGGGCTCCTTGTAATGATAGCCAAAGGCTTAAATATTCTCCTGGGTGGTATGTTATGCCATCTTTCATCTGATAAGGTAACCAAAGACTCAAATGATTAAATTTTTGTGGTACTTGCTGCAGGCGGTATTTCTTTAGAAACAAATGTATCATCATTGCAAGGGAGGTAAAGAGCAAAGAGATAAAAATCGTCAAATTATAAGATATAATATTCATTATTTATTTGCCATCCTGTTTTTTTTAGTCTAACCCACCAATGAGGCGAGCGCTGACTTTGCACCCAACCATATGTCATACCTACCACCCATAATGCACCTAACAGTATGCTTGATATATGGAACAACACACACAACGATAAAGCAAATACAGTTAAACATACCAAATAATTAGGCGGCACAAACATAATAATGCCCGGTTGTATGACGTGTTGCGACATTGTCATCATGCTATTATAAATATCCAATCTCTAATGGACTCTGCCATACTGATACACACCCCTGCTGTCATGACCCATACAGCCCTTGACCATTTAGGATTGCCATTGAGAAACATAATGGCTGTTACAATGATAGCCCCTAGAGTTAAAGTCTTTCCAAGAATTACTAAGCATCCAATAAGTTCTGAAAGCTTAGATTGTATGTTATCCATAAAAGCATGTGATTCTCCTGCAAATAGCAATAGGATAAGTGCCACTAACATATTAAATATTTCTCTTCTGTTTAAGCTACCCATTTTTATCTCCATAATTATTTTCACGATGCTTCAATTCTTCTTGTATGATTTCTGGGGGCTGCATATTGCTCCCTAAAATATATAAGCTGATTAATGTTTTTAAGGTCACGATAGTGCAAAATTATCTAGAGTATAATTTACACTTGGATCCCAATATGCCATCTGCCAAATCAAGATTATATTTATGGCCATCCAAATATAAAATGTTTTTATTGCCCATGTGAAAATCTGATAAATTTTCCAAAGTAATATTTTTTCTAAGGGCATTTCGTTCTCCTTGTATCTGTCTTACTGCTGTAATGATATTGCATTTTTGCGCTCTGTTGTTTTGATGGATTTGGTAAATTCACTATTTTTATCCATGCGTCGCCTTTATGATACTTATACTTGCTTATCTGAAGAGTATGTGCTGGATTATTCAATATAGTGTTGTGGCTCCATATTAGCTCGTCACATAAATCAGTTCTATTATAACGTTCACTAACCATGACGGTGCTTAAATTTTTTTTCAACTTTGTAAAGGTTTTTGCCTGCGCTATCCCAACATTATTTGAGAGTAATATTTTATTATCTTTGCTACTCTTTATTGCAACAAAAAAAAATATAGCCTCAAGACGCATACGAGCTTTCTCCGGATTGTCTCTGAAGAATTCCGTTACCAAATTAAAGAGATAATGCTTTTGATAATCAAGGATGCTCATCGAATTACCGACATCTGTAATTTTGGCGAAGCCAGGCACCTGATACCCTATCACCTGTGTTGCATCAAAATAGATCTTAAGTTTGTTACGTAATGTACCTCGAGAAAAACTGAGAATTTTTGCTGCTTTAGTCTGGTTATCATCTGACAACAACATAGCACTGTAAATCATCATCGCTTCGAGCAGAGCATAGATTTCTTTAGGATTTTTTTTTAACAGCTTAAGCATAAGATCGCACGTCTCTCGCTTAATTTGTCGTAAAGTCCTTGCACACACTATTTGGGATGTAGCCATACTTGTCTCCTAAAAAGGAGACCACAACTCAGGAGCGGGAAGATATGTACTCAAGCTGGACAGATAGCATCGTATTTGCTATATTGAGCTTGAGACGGTTCGAAATCTTCTCAACTCGCCAGAGCATATAGGAGTTCGTAGCTCCTGCTCTGGCGCTTAACTTGTTTTTAAGCCATGTATCATGATCTCATAAATTAATAAAAATTAACGATTAACCATCAACAATATGCTCAATATATCTTATTACTTGACATTTTTGCAACCCGAAAAACTAAATAAAGGACATAAAAGTATAATTTTAATTTTTATATCTTTAAAATCAAACAGCTATCTGCCCTATTCTTATTGGGTTAATTATTAATCTTATGTCTGCTATATTTTCTTTTGCCTCGTAAATTATCATAAATAACGTCTATAATGATATTTAATATCGCTTAAATAGAGCCGTTATTGCATTTACTGCTATCTCACCGCTCAATCTCTTTAATGAAACACCTGAGCAACAAGCATTACTTTGCCCTTACAGCACTTACTGCAAATAGTGATCTAGAGTCCAGCATGTTAAAACCATCCTTTTTGATCAGGTTGAGAATTTTGTAAAAAAGCATGTTTAATAGATTTTTTAAAATCAGGTAAGGTTCTGGCTTTGAGATGTCTTAATCTATTCTTGAGCTTAGACCACATTTCTTCAATGGGATTTAGCTCAGGATGATAAGGAGGCAGATAGCGTACACGGGCAGCTTTAGATTTAATCAAGTCAGTAGCCATTTGTATTTTATGAAAGCAGACATTATCCATGACAATAAAATGTTTGCTATGAAGCACAGGGAATAAGTGGTGTTCTAAAAATGTGTGATTCATAGACATAGTTTCAATAAATTTGTATGCAAAAAGCCTATGGACAGGCAGGTACAAGCTCGTTTAGAGAGGGTTAAATTATACGAATTGAAGCAAGACGC
>CAYGTQ010000026.1:0-18180 GCA_964352915.1 uncultured Legionellales bacterium | reverse complement strand
GTGGTAGAGCACCACCTTGACATGGTGGGGGTCGGTGGTTCGATCCCACTCGTGCCTACCAAATAACGATGACCTTTGGATAGATCTCACATGGTAGTGATCACTTTACCTGATGGGCAGAAAAAGTCTTTTCCAGAAGCCGTGACGGTGAAAGCCATTGCTGAGTCTATTGGTTCGGGTCTTGCTAAAGCAGCCATTGCTGGACGTATCGGTTCGCAATGTGTGGATTTATCCCACAAAATATCAGAAGATGCTCAATTGCATTTAATCACAGCAAAATCACCCGAAGCTTTGGATATTATTCGTCACTCCAGTGCGCACTTGATGGCACAAGCTGTCAAGCGTTGTTTTCCCCGCGCACAAGTGGTCATAGGTCCTGTAATTGAAGATGGTTTTTACTATGATTTTTCTTTTGAGCGCTCATTCACCACAGATGATTTTGCAGTGATTGAAGCTGCTATGCAGCGCATTGTGAAAGAAAGATTGGTAGTTAGTAGGGAAGTGATGTCACGCGATGAAGCACGTGCTTTGTTTGCATCCATGGGTGAAGATTATAAGGTGCGTATTTTAGATGATATTCCCTCTGATGAGCTGATTTCCTGCTATCGTCAAGGCGAATTTATTGATTTATGCCGTGGTCCCCATGTGGCACACACGGGGCAACTCAAAGCAGTGAAGCTGACCAAGGTGTCAGGCTCTTATTGGCGTGGTGATTCGCAAAATGCGACATTGCAGCGGATCTATGGTACTGCTTGGTCTGATAAAGAAGCTTTGAATGAATATTTGAAAAGACTGGAAGAGGCCGAAAAACGCGATCACCGAAAGCTAGGCAAACAACTACATTTATTTCATCTTCAGGAAGAAGCGCCTGGTATGGTGTTTTGGCATGAGCGTGGTTGGACATTGTATAGGCTGCTGGAAAATTATATTCGCCACAAATTACAAAAGGCTGGTTACCAGGAAATCAAAACACCTCAGCTTGCTGATCGCAAATTATGGGAGCGCTCAGGGCATTGGGAAAAGTTTGGTGATGAGATGTTTGTGACTGAAACGGAAAATCGTACCTATGCCATCAAACCTATGAATTGTCCTTGTCATGTCCAGGTGTTCAATCAAGGCGTGACCAGTTATCGTGATTTACCTGTGCGCTTGGCAGAGTTTGGCTCTTGTCACCGTCGCGAACCTTCGGGTACATTGCATGGTTTGATGCGGCTTCGCAATTTTGTACAAGATGATGCTCATATTTTTTGTAGTGACGAGCAATTGATGCAAGAAGTAGAAGACTGCATTAAGCTATTGTTTGAGATTTACCATGACTTTGGCTTCACGGAAGTGATCACCAAGCTTTCCACCCGTCCTTCAGAACGTGTAGGCTCGGATCAGACTTGGGATAAAGCAGAGAAATCTCTGGCTGATGCTTTAGATAACCATGGCCTGGATTGGACAGAATCCCCTGGTGAAGGCGCTTTTTATGGTCCTAAAATTGAATTTACCTTAAAAGATTGTCTTAACCGCTTATGGCAGTGCGGCACTGTACAGGTTGATTTCTCCATGCCTGAGCGTTTGTCAGCACACTACGTAGCAGCTGATGGTAGTAAGCAAACGCCTGTAATGATCCATAGGGCAATCTTTGGTTCAGTGGAAAGATTCATTGGGATCTTAATTGAGAATTACGCAGGGCATTTTCCTGTCTGGATGGCTCCAAAACAAGCAGTTGTCCTGAATATTACCGATCACCATGCCGATTATGCTCGCCAAATTGCAGATAAATTGCAACAAAAGGGTCTACGAGTGGTTTTGGACTTGCGCAATGAAAAGATAGGTTTTAAAATCCGTGAACATACTCTACAGAGGGTTCCCTATCATCTTGTGGTTGGTGATCGTGAAGTGGCTAGTGGAGGAGTTTCGGTGAGAGCGTGCGATGGCAATGATTTAGGCAGTATGCCTGTTGACCAATTTGCCCAAATGGTGCATGATGCGTGCGGTGATTTAAAGCATTTCACGGATTGATGATGCTATGAATTTAGTGGAGGAAAGTTACAATTAATGTCGTAAAATCAAAGGGTAATAAGCCACGATCTAATCGTGAGATACGCTCGTCTGAAGTACGCCTAATAGATGCTGAAGGCAATCAAAGAGGAGTTGTGTCATTGGATGAGGCCCTTCAAGCGGCCTCTTTTGCTGAGATGGACTTGGTAGAGATATCACCCAATGCGGCTCCTCCAGTATGTCGTGTTTTGGATTACGGCAAGTACTTGTTTGAAATTGGCAAGAAGCAGGCAGCAGCCCGCAAGCGCCAGAAGCAGGTACAGATTAAGGAGGTTAAATTTCGCCCAGGGACAGAAGAGGGTGATTATCAGGTAAAATTGCGCAATATAATGCGTTTTTTGGAGAATGGCGATAAAGTAAAAGTTACTCTCCGTTTTAAAGGCAGAGAAATATCGCATTCAGAAATTGGGTTACGTTTGTTGGAGCGTGTCGAAGCTGATTTAGCTGAGCATGCACAAGTAGAGCAATCGCCGAAGCAGGAAGGTCGTCAGCAAATGGTGATGGTCTTAGTGCAAAAGCGTATATAGAGGTTAGTTATGCCAAAGCTAAAATCACATAAAGGTGCTGCCAAGCGCTTTCGCGCCACAGCCAGCGGTGGCTTTAAGTGTCGACGAGGTTATCGCAACCATATTCTTACTAAGAAGTCGCCAAAACAAAAACGTCAATTGCGGGTAGGCAGTACATTAGTTGCCGATGCAGACAAGAAAGCTGTTGCGCGTTTGCTGCAGGGTAGTTAAGAGAGGAATTTGTTATGTCTAGAGTAAAACGCAGTGTGGTGGCCCGTGCCCGTCATAAGAAGGTTTTAAAAGCAGCACGTGGTTATTATGGTGCTCGCAGCCGTATCTTTCGGGTAGCTAAGCAAGCTGTTATTAAAGCAGGGCAATATGCTTATCGCGATCGTCGACAACGCAAGCGTCAATTTCGCCGTTTATGGATCACCAGAATCAATGCGGCCGCTCGCATGCACGGTTTATCCTACAGCCAATTAATTCATGGCTTAAGTGGTGCATCTATAAGCATCAATCGCCAGATGTTGGCTGATATGGCGGTGCATGATGAAGCAGGATTTGCTGTTGTGGTAGCACAGGCAAAACAAGCTCTCTAAAAGCACACACCACTAGGAAGGCAGATGCAATCTACAGTGGCTCAGATGTTGTCAGAAGCCATGGCTGAGCTCAGCCATGCTATGGACCTTCAGGCTTTAGATAAGCTGCGTGTAGCGTACCTTGGGCGTAAAGGTCAGTTAACAAAGCTACTCAAACAGCTCGGCACACTTTCTCCTGAAGAAAGGCCAGTGGCAGGCCAGTGGGTCAATGACGCCAAGTCAAAACTACAATCTGCTATTGAGATAAAAGCTCAAGAGTTGGCACAAGTCGCTCTCATAGCTGAACTTGCTGATACAAAACTTGATATGACTTTACCTGCCCGCGGGCATGATGTGGGGGCTATTCATCCTTTGATGCAAAGTCGTGCGCGTGTGCTTCAGTTTTTTATGCCACTGGGTTTTGAAGTGGTTGAAGGGCCTGATGTTGAGACAGAGCATTATAACTTCACAGCTTTAAACGTTCCTGATAACCATCCTGCCCGCGATGAGCAAGATACCTTTTATCTGCAAAATAAACACTTGTTAAGAACACATACATCATCGGTTCAGATCCGAGCGATGGAAGAGCGGGAGCCGCCTGTGCGTTTGATAGCTCCAGGGCGTGCTTATCGCAGTGACGATTTGGATGCTACGCATACGCCGATGTTTCACCAAGTAGAAGGTCTTTTCATTGACAAATCGGTAACGCTTGCTCATTTAAAAACAGTGCTTACGGATTTTTTAAGATACTTTTTTGCCAAAGACATTAAGCTGCGTTTTCGCACCGGATTTTTCCCATTCACCGAGCCATCGGCTGAAGTTGATATGAGCTGCTTAGCTTGTACTGGTCGAGGTTGTGGTGTGTGCAAGCAAACCGGTTGGATAGAGATTCTTGGTTGCGGCATGGTACATCCGCATGTATTGAAAGCTATGCATTTATCGCCCGAGATATGGCAAGGTTGGGCCTTTGGTATTGGCCTTGAACGTCTTGCTATGTTTTATTACGGTATTGATGATATTCGATTGTTCTATGAAGCTGATGTCGCATTCTTGCAGCAATTTCGAGGATGGTCATTATGAAAGTCAGTGTGCAATGGTTGTTGGAAAGTTTAAACTTAGTTATTGAGCCAAAAACCTTAGCTGACAAGCTGACCCATGCTGGGTTGGAAGTTGATGGCTTGACGCCCTTTGAATTAGACACTGATAAAATTCTGGTTGGAAAAATATTGCAGGTTACACAAAAAGGTAGCCTTGCTCACTGCCAACTTTCAACAGGTAGTGATACATGGTCTGTGGTAACTCAAGCTGATGTCAGCCAAGATCAGCTTTGGTTGTTTGCAAGTCCTGGTGCGCACTTACAAGGCGAGATAATGGATGAAAAAACCATAGACGGTACCTTATCACAAGGTATGCTTTGTCGTTGGAGTGATTTAGGATTTGGAGCTTATGCTCAAGGTGTATTGTGTGACGCGGCTCTCACGCCGGGTGCAGCCATCACTGATTTATTTTCTGCTAAAGATTGGATTTTAGATGTGGCCATACCTCCTAATCGTGGCGATTGCTTAAGTATTCAAGGGTTGTCGCGTGAAGTAGCGGCTTTATTGGGCCACAGCTGGCGACCAAATACTCTGGAGCCAGTTACCCAAAAAGGCTCGGAGCTCTTAGCAAAAGAATGTCCGATTTTTTATAGTCAGTGCATCCGCCATGTGGATGTGAGCAAACCTTCTCCGCCTTGGCTGGTGGCCCGTTTGCTGCAAAGTGGCATAACACCTATCAATGTGGTGGTGGATATCACCAATTATGTCATGATAGAAACTGGGCAGCCCATGCATGCTTACGACTTTGAGAACATTGTAGGTGATTTGCAGGTGCGTATGGCTAAGCCTGAAGAGGCCATCACATTACTTAATGATAAGAACTACTTACTAGCCCCAGATACTTTGGTCATTGCCGATGCGCAAGGAGCTGTGGGTATGGCAGGTATCATGGGTGGTCAACGCACAGCTGTTGGTGACCAAACTCAGCATATTTTGCTTGAGAGCGCTCATTTCATACCTGATGCTATTCGAGGCCGCGCACGTAGGTATCAAATAGCCACCGATGCCAGCTATCGATTTGAAAGAGGTGTCGATCCACAAAGAGCGCATGCTGCCATGGTGCGTGCAATACAGTTGTTGCAGGAGCTTTGTGGTGGCGAGCCAGAGTCTTTGATGCAATTCGGTGGATTGCCAGAAAGTGCGCCCTCTGTGGTGTTCGATCCAGAACGTGTGAAAGCTTTGATAGGTTTAGAGATTCCTTTTGATACGATTAAGAAAATTCTCAGTGATTTAGGTTTTGTGGTTGATACTGCTTCCTTACCATGGTCTGTGGCTGTACCTTCACATCGTTTTGACATCACATTGGCTGAGGATTTAGTGGAAGAAGTGGTGCGCGTTTATGGCTATGACGATTTACCTAACACCACGCATCATGCACCGCTTTACTCTGCTAGTGATGCTTACGCTCAAGAAGCTAAAAAGCATCGCCTACGATATGCATTGGCTGATTTAGGTTACTTTGAGACCATTCATTTTAGTTTTGTTCATGCCGAAAAACAAAAAGATTTAAGTGGCCATACACCGTTAGCGCTTAGAAACCCTTTGACAGAAGATTTTTCACAAATGCGCTTGAGTTTGTGGCCTGGTTTATTGGAAAGCGTCTGGCACAACCAAAGGCGCCAGCAACATCGTGTGCGTTTGTTTGAGCTTGGGCCTGTTTTTTATGAACAAGACGGTCGTACTCTTGAAACACAACAGTTGGCAGGTGTTATCAGTGGGCCGTTCTTTCCCGAGCAATGGAGCGCGGCTCATCGTGACACCGATCCTTATGATATGAAACATGATATGATGCATTTGCTGCAACTCTCAGGGCGTGCCCAATCCTTGGATTGGCAGACAGCGAGCCACCCCTGGCTGCATCCTGGGCAATCCATACAGTTGCATGAACAGGGACGTATTATGGGGTGGCTGGGCACTTTGCATCCAGCTCAGCTTAAAGCATGGGATTTACAAGGACCAGTTTTGTTATTTTGTATGGATTTGTCTATATTTTTGCAAGACAGTTCGACTTCATACCAGGCTATTTCAAAATTTCCGGCGCTTAGACGCGATCTTTCGTTT
Source organism: uncultured Legionellales bacterium (assembly GCA_964352915.1). Classification (GTDB taxonomy): domain Bacteria; phylum Pseudomonadota; class Gammaproteobacteria; order PIVX01; family PIVX01; genus CAYGTQ01. Next base: position 11,889 of record CAYGTQ010000026.1, on the reverse strand, counting down.
TTTGTACCAAAAGACGTTCTCTTCGGTCAGATAGAAAACAAAATCCATCAAATCGAGTGTGATTTTTTGAAAGAACTGACTATATTTGATGTATACCTTGGTGATTCTTCTACTGATGACGAGCGAAAAAGTATGGCAATAGGCTTGACCTTACAACATATTTCCCGCACTCTTACTGACCATGATATTGAGCAGTATGTGACGAAAGTGGTTCAATTGCTTCAACAGGATTTGGCAATGCAATTAAGGGACGGGTGAAGCTATGTCCGCATTAACTAAAGCCAACATGGCAGAACAGTTACATTTGGATTTGGGCCTTAATAAGCGTGAAGCCAAGGAATTGGTGGATGCGTTTTTTGAAGAAATTCGCTTGTCTCTAGAGCAGGGGCATCATGTGCGGTTGTCAGGTTTTGGTAACTTTTATTTGCGTGATAAAGGCGAACGTCCCGGGCGAAACCCTAAAACAGGCGTACAGGTTGCTATTTCGCCAAGACGTGTGGTGACTTTTCATGCGGGACAGAAATTACGAGCTCGGGTTGAAGACTATTCTAATCAGGAAAATAACAGCTTTGGTCATTTAAACCATGACTGATGTTTTACCAGCGATTCCTCAGAAGCGTTACTTTACTATCGGGGAAGTGGCTCAGTTGTGTCGAGTAAAGCCTCATGTGCTGCGCTATTGGGAGCAGGAATTTCCACAGCTCAAACCTTCTAAGCGTCGCGGTAATCGACGTTACTACCAATATAAAGACGTTTTAATGATACGTCAGATTTATGATCTTCTTTATGGCAAGGGTTACACCATCAGTGGTGCTCGCCAATATATGGTCAGCGATAGAGCTCAAGCTCAGAAGCTAGAAGCACTGCCTCAATCTGCTACCAGCGTGAATCAAGAGCCGTTGCAGCAATGCATTCGCGACACCATTGAAGAGCTTGAAGCTGTTCTTGAAACATTGAGATAATTCAGCATAAAATGGTTTTCAAGGATTAGGCCTGTAAATTTCGATGGCTGATCAGTTGGATTATTCATCAACTCTCCTGTGCTTGTTACCAAGCGGGTACTTCCCAAATTTTTATATGAGGCATGGTTTCTTTTAAGTATTCTAAAAATTATGGCATAGCGTATGAGAAATTTTCTAGGATCCTGTATGCTTAGGTTAGATGATGCTTAACTCGCTACCAGCTCCTAGTGCGAGTTGTGAACGTACCGTAGGAATATTGTAGGTCATCGTTGTGTGGCTCTGGAAAACAACCGAGCCCCAACGGTATTCATAATATTGACCAAAGTATTCACTGTTGGGACCGTAGCTGTACCATCGTTCAGCTATTAGAGGCGAGCGTCAGAACTACCGTTGTTTGCTGCGCCGTAGAAGCGCGACTTTTGTAGGTAAAAACACCATCACACCAGAAACTGTAGAGGTGAATACTTTCTCATGAGCTTGGTCAAAATCCTCATTACTGACGCCAAATTGACTTTTGGCATTGCGAAGATATGAGAGAGCAGTTTGTCTGGGTCTATAAAAAGGCAGAGTGCAAGTGGTCACTAATATAGCATTAAGGTGTGACGAGAACAAAAATAATACGGAGCATGGCAAACCATGGTGAGCAGCAAGCCATGCTCTAGGTGTTCTTGTATTTGTTGTGGTTAGGAGGCCCTTTTCTGCTAGGTCTAAAGTGTATATCATAGGCAGGTCGGGGCGTGGCGCAGCTTGGTAGCGCACTAGCATGGGGCGCTAGGGGTCGCTGGTTCAAATCCAGTCGTCCCGACCATCTTCGCTTGATAAGTATTTCTCAGCAACTTAGCTTAGATGATCGAATGCTTGTATTTTCCTCTGTGGTGATAGATCGATGTTGCGCATAGCGTTGATGTCCAAATAAAAAGTTTGCTCTAAGGCAAATTGACCACTCATGGCGGCGTGAGGTAATAAGTCAGTGAAAACAATCCACATGCTCATAGCTGGGAAATCATGGTGGGTTTGCTTGGAATTTTTTTGAAAGTCATCATCTTGTTTCATCAAATCATGCAGTTGCAGCATCACATGATCGTAGTCTGTTCGTTTTGATTTTGTCAGATGTAATGTATGTAAAAGGCTGGCTTCTCCCCAAAATGGTGCCCTAGTTTTTTTCATAAAGCGTTTGAGTATATTGTCAAATTGTTCTCCAATGCGCCAGTGTCTAGGCGTACCTTGCTGGTTGATGTTGGCAAAGATCCGCATAATTCGCTTATTTTGCACGGGTGTAGCTGGAAAAGCATCGACATGCAGTAATTGGTCGTTTTTGCGAAGCGATGTGGCTCTGTTTTGGATGGCGGCAGGGCGGTAGCTGGTGCGCCCGGTGATTAAATTTTCCTGGTAATGCTGTAGTAAAGATTTTACCAGCTGCTGGCAAAACTGTTGGTAGCGTATGAGTAAATTTTTAAAAGGCGTTGGCTCAATGCCTTTGCCAAGACCACATATGCAACTTTTATTAGGGCAATAGCCGATGTTCTTACGGTTACCAATCAGTTCATGAGTCAATAAAGGTTGTTCATCTGGATTAATAGAAAAGCATAAATTTGGCAGTGTTAAGATTTGACCGTTTTCTAGAGCATCGGTCAGAGCATGGCTGTCATTTTGATGAATAACAGTGTTCAATGGGTTCGCTTCAATAGATTGAATGGGGTTCATGGCAATTGTAACGTATCGGTGTCTGATAAGAAGCATCATAGCTCAGAGCGAAACGTCAGGTAAAACCTGACGAGAAAAATTGTATATCTTGATTGGTCAATAATTTTAAAGGACAAAGTACTGTATTGGTGTTACCAGAAAAATCAGTGCATAACCCAGTTAGATCATACTTTGTATATTTCATTTCTTAGTAAAGAAAATTAAGGCAACTGGTTTTTTTGTTCAATTGACATACAGATACAATTTATTATACTGAGCATAGGGTGGTTTGAATTTTAGAAGATCGTTGAGAAATGGTCAGTAAGAGGTGATTTTATGGGCTTTCAAAAAGTCACAGCTGTGGTGTCAAATTTTATTCTGTGTGCAATGATATGCTTTTCAACAGTGTACATGCAGTCGTGCTTTGCTGATCATGAGGCTTCTATGTTATTTGATAATCAGAGCTCTGATGAACTCGTTGTTAGATTCAGAGTGATATTAGAGGCTATGGTTGATGGCAGAACGGTACGTTCCATAAGCTCTGAAAGCATATCCATACCTGGAAAAAGTATAACTGCTTTTAACCAAAACTATGAATCACAAAGCCCAGCTAGGATTCGAATCATGTCCATAGAAACATCCAATCGTCGCGTAAATTTTACAGGTGGTTCATTGTATACACGCACTTATTCTAATGATGGTGCATGTGTTTTTAATACATCGACCATCAAGATGTCTCAATCAGGTAATTTAAATCTAGAGGGTGGGAGCCTAGTAGGTCGGAGACTCATAGGTGCAGCCATTTTGCCTAGACATGCTCGTCTACGTCCTCAGCATTTTTTAACGCGTGAATTGTCAGATCTTTCTCTCAAAGAAGATCTAGCAGGTGTCACAAATCCAAAAGATACTGAAGGGTTTAATGCTGGAAACTGATATTTCTCTTTTCAAAAAATTGAAAAGAATCAATGGTGATTTGTTTGACACAACTGAGTAAACCATATGGATAGCTGATTAAGTTGGCTGCAATTAACTCCAGAGGTTTCTCAAAATTTATTTCTAAGCTATGAAATTTCAGTCCTTGAACAGAAATTCATTTTTAACCTATTGATTTTAATATAAAAATAAAAATAGTACTTAAGTTTTCAGAATATCTGCCGTTAACAGACATAAGGGATAAAAGTCGTGGAGGTGGATATCATGAAAGTACTCTTTAAAGGAAAACACACAACCTCAGAAGCTATGGATACGGTATCAAATATTCTAAAATTGTTTCATGAGAGCTATGGTGTAAGTAACATTGCTAACATGCGATTAGATTTAACTTTACGTGACGAAACAGGTCAGGAAATCGAGCTGGTCGATGCAGATACATCTGAGGTTTTATCGACATTTGAAGTATTTAAACACACGCCCAAAGGCATGATGGTGCATGAATTGCCTAAGCAATTTGGTCATTTGTGGCTGGTGGTTGATAACACCTAATTCATCTAGGTATTGTCTTCGCAGCATATCACATCATCTAAAGCAAGTTTGCTGTGGGCAGCATCCATGATGGCATTAAGCCAGCCTTGCATGTAGGCTTGGTTGGACAGAAAGCTGCAAGCATCCTTTGCTTTGGCTGGTGCTATTTTAATGCCTGCGCTGCTGGCGATGCCCTTAGGGACAGGTAAATCTTGGTCGCTGATCTTAAAAGCCTCATTAGCATAACTGGTATCAAGCTCACAATGCGCATTTTGACAAACAGGTGTCACATCAAACAAAACACATTTCGCTCCATGGGGTAGACGGCGCAATAACTGAGGGTGCTTGCAAGGGATCCCTCTGGGTTTTAAGCGCACCATGCCTCCATCATCATGGATATAAATATCTTGAGGTGTTGTGTTGAGATCATAGGTGGGGCTTAATGTGCCATCAAGCTGACAGTATAAACGAGAACCATTGATCCAATGTGCCAGAGGCACACGGCTGTGGCGAAATTTTTTGCTTAAAAGTATGGCATGTAATTCTTCAACACTATGTTGCGATAGCACGATGCCCTGGAGTGATTGCCCACGTCTACCTTCTATGTACTCACTGAGTGTATTTTTAAGCTGTGGGTTTCGACTAAGCTCTTTGGATGACCAAATACTTTCTGGCTTGTTAAAAGGTATGCTTAATGCTTTGTAAGCAGCGATGGCACCTTGGACACGTTCGTTAAAAAGTTCTGTGTCACTGGGTAAGATACAGCTAGCCTGCAATCCAAATACCCATAAAGAGCATAAATAAATCAAATTTTTGCAGATATAAGAAGGTTTCATGTCGTTCTTCCAGTTGCTTTGTGCCAAATTAATGTACGCCATTATGCAAGTGATGTATAGTGCGGAGTGTACAGTCTGATTGGCAATTTGGCTTAGGGAGGCAGTGACATGAAACAATTTGTACAAACTGAAGTAACCGCGGCACTTTGTCAATTACTTGCGGATACCTACGCGCTTTACTACCGCACTCAGCACTTTCATTGGCATGTGGTTGGGCCTCAGTTCGTATCATTGCATAAAGTTTTTGAGGGACAGTACGTTGATTTGGCTGCATCTGTGGATGAGATTGCTGAAAGAATTCGTGCGCTGGATGCCATGGTGCCCATATCGCTTGCCGATTTATTGGAAAAGTCCCAGTTACCAAGGCTTCAGGATATACCAGACGCTGGTGGTATGCTTAGTCGTTTGTACGACGACCATACGCACATGAAAAAAAACATTGCAGAGCATTTGTCTACTGTAGAAAACCATGATGACGTAGTGACATCTGATTTGTTGTCAGGTCGATTGGTATGGCATGAAAAGACTCTATGGATCTTAAATAGTTTATTACAGTGACAGACAACCCACATCACCAACGCATAAGCGATATTTACAATGGGATCGCAGATGTTTATTCAAAGTATGATACTGTAGCTCAAGAAATAAATCGCAGATTATGTCAACGTTTGTCTTGGATTAAAGTTAACCCTGAATATGTCGTTGATTTAGGTGCTGGCACCGGTCGAAGCACGCTGGAGATTAAAAAACAATTTCCACAAGCGCGAGTGGTGATGCTTGATTTGGTGCACAGCATGCTTAATCAAGTGTCGCATGACTTGCCAGGCACGCTTGCAGTTTGCGCTGCGGCTGAACACATGCCTTTGGCTGAACGCAGCGTGGATTTGATTATTTCGAATATGCTTTTGCCTTGGGTTGAACAAGCCAACGATCTGTTCAAAGCATGTTATCGGTTGTTAAAGCCCAATGGATTATTTTTATTTTCTTCCCTCGGCCCTGATACCTTGGCTGAGTTGCAATTAAGCATGGCTCAAGATGATGAAGCAGTCACACCGCCGTCTCTTATAGACATGCATCTGCTGGGGGACTCATTGCGTCAGGCTGGGTTTTCTGATCCGGTGGTTGATGTGGAGCGTCTTACCTTACTTTACCCTACATTATCACAACTTTTCAGAGAAAGTATGGCTTTTGGGGGACAATGGTTGGTGCCAGAAAAATACCAAAGGATGCGTGCATTAGATTTAAAAAAAGGGCTCAAACATTATCGCTCTGAGTATTGTCAAGATAAACAATATTTGGCAACGCTTGAAGTGATTTATGGCTATGCAAGAGCTCCTGCTGTACCTACCCAACCTTTTGGTTTGAGCATACCTATTGAAGTAGTTTCTGTTTAATGTTTGCGTTTTAGTAGGTAACCAGCAAAACTAATTAAAGGCTCAGCTTGGTCTGGCCATGGCTTAAGTGCTTCAATAGCTTCGCAATGCAGCTCTTGCGCGTATTGCTTGGCTTTTTCGAGACCAAGAAGCGTGCAGTAAGTAGATTTTTTTTTGTTGGCATCAGAGCCTTGGGGCTTACCTAATATGTCAGAGTTCATTTCGACATCAAGAGTGTCATCATGTACTTGAAAAGCAAGACCAATGTTCTTCGCGTATTTCATGAGTGCTCGTTCTTTTTCAGAGCTGCAAAATTTGGCAGCCAGGATGGCAAGTTCAACACAGCATAAAAGCAGGCTCTGAGTTTTTTGACAGTGAATGGTTTGCAATTCATCAAGGGTAATTTCTTTATTCTCTGCATAGAGATCATAAGCTTGGCCTCCAGCCATACCTTCCAGTCCTGATGCGTGTGCTAGGCATGCAACCATTTTAAGCTTTACTTCAGCAGGCAATTCAGGGCTTTTGGTTAAAAGTTCAAATGCCAATGATTGCATGGCATCACCTGCTAAAATAGCTGTGGCTTCTCCAAATTTCACATGACATGCAGGCATTCCTCTTCTTAAATCATCATTGTCCATAGGGGGTAAGTCATCATGGACTAGGGAGTAGCTGTGAATTAATTCTACAGCGATGGCAGCCATATGTAATTTGGCCATTGGGATCTGTAGGAATTGCCCTGACAAATAAATAAGCAATGGTCGGATCCGTTTGCCGCTTTGGCACACATATTGTATGGCTTTAGCTAGGGTATGTGGTGAACTATTGGGGTGCGTCTGTAACTGTTGTAGCAACAAATGATTAAAATCTTGTCTATAACTGTCAATAGCAATGCCGGCGTTAAGAGGTGACAGTGTTTGGTCGGATGAATTTGTTGTGATCACGGTGTCAATTAAAAAGCGTTTCAACTGGTCAACAATAGACGAGACATTAGCTTAATTGAACATGTAAATCAAACGATTTATGGAATTGGTGAACAACTGTTCTAAGTGTTTACTGGCTACTCTACAGACTTAGTGGGTGCTGCCGACAAGCCTGTATAAGAAGTTTTTCTCTTTAGAATAAAGTGGGCGGAACAATGGATTTAGCAACAGTAATAGGATTGATTGGCTCCTTTGGGATTGTCATAGCAGCGATGGTGGTGGGCGGTGATGTTTTGGTTTTTGTCAACGTTCCATCGCTTTTGATTGTTCTCCTGGGCAGCCTCATGGTTGTGATGATGAAATTTGGCTTAGGTCAATTTTTAGGTTCTTTTAAAATTGCACTTAAAGCATTCATCTTTAAACTAGAAACGCCCGATGAGCTGATTGAGAAAACTGTAGAACTTTCACAAACTGCTCGAAAAAATGGCCTACTTGCTTTAGAAAGCGTGGAAATCAGCAATGACTTTTATAAGACAGGTATTCAGTATTTGGTGGATGGTGTCGATCCTGAAATGATTCGGTCGACTTTAGTAAAAGAAATGAACCAAACTGTTGAACGTCATGATATGGGGCAACAGATATTTATCGCATTGGCTGATGTGGCACCTGCTATGGGTATGATTGGCACTTTGGTCGGTTTGGTACAGATGCTATCTGCAATGGACGATCCTAAATCGATTGGTCCTGCCATGGCTGTGGCTTTGTTGACAACGCTTTATGGTGCCGTGATTGCTAACATGGTGGCATCACCTATTTCAGATAAATTATCGCTTAGAAATGGTGAGGAGCGGCTTAATAAATCCTTAATCATTGATGGTGTTATGGGTATTCAAGCAGGGCAAAACCCTCGTGTGATTGAAGAGTTATTAAAAACTTATTTGCCAGTTTCTAAACGTGCAGCAGAACCGAAAGAAGATTCTGAGTAACTAAATTTACAAAGAGGCCATTGATGGACGAAGCACCACCAAAAAAAGCACCGCCAGGTATCCCTGCGTGGGTGATGACTTTTGCTGATTTGATGTCACTTTTGATGTGCTTTTTTGTATTGTTGTTGTCGTTCTCTGAAATGGATGCGCAAAAATTTAAACGGCTGGCAGGCTCTATGCGTAATGCTTTTGGTGTGCAACGCGATGTGACTGCTCATGAAATCCCTAAAGGGATCAGTATTATTGCAAAAGAATTCAGTCCAGGAAAACCTGAAGATACTTTGTTAAACCATGTTCGGCAAAATACCACAGATGATTACCGCAAACGTTTGGATATGATGAAAACTGCCATCGTCACGACGTCTCGTAAAATGGCACAAGCTATGGAAGAAGAAATTAAATTGGGCCAAGTTGAAGTTGAAACAGAGCCTTATAGAGTGGTTATTCGTATATTGGAAAAAGGTGCTTTTGAGTCGGGTTATGCTGATATAAAATCAGGATTTTCACCTGTGCTTAAAAAAATGGCGAATGTGTTTAAGACCTTGGAAGGGCAGGTCAGCATCACAGGTCATACCGATGATATACCCATTTCCACCAATCGATTTCGTTCCAATTGGGATTTGTCTTCTGCCAGAGCAGCATCGGTGGCTCATGCGTTACTCGAAGAGAGTGGGCTTGAGCGTAGAAAATTTAAAGTCATAGGTTATGCCGATACCAAGCCATTGGTGCCCAATGACTCAGAAGCCAATCGTTCGAAAAATCGTCGTGTGGATATTATTATTGAGCAGGATGATTTGTCTAGGGCTAAAGTCAAACATGATGGCGCGCGTTTGAAAGAAGCACTCAAAGATTCTAATGCTGTTGAAGTCACCAACAATCAGAAGAAAACAGAGACCCAACCTGTGGATACACCAGCACCGAGATCGCCACCTGTGCGCACAAGATAATCCATGTTTTGAGTAGGCATTGTGCCAGATATTCAGCATGAAGTGGTATGCTTTATTTAAAAACCCAATACTTATTGAGCATGAAGGTGCCTAGTGGAATGATGGTGTAAGTCATTAGGATCGCCGATTGGTAGTGAATGCCGTACTTGTAATGCAGCATGTATAATCCCAGCTCGCTGAGACTAATAGCGAATAAGGCGACAAACAGATACTTACTTAAAGCAGGTTCGCGGCTTTGAAAAGTCCAAAAGCATTGGCCAAGGTAGCTGACAGTGAAAGCGCATAGAAAGGCCATAGCATTGGCAGCTAAAGCGTGTATGTGGGCTATTTCTATGAACAGAGTTAGCACACTAAGGTGTGTGGCTGCTGCAAGGATCCCAATGATGGCAAATTTAATAAATTGGTGTATGGTGGCCATATTAATCATTTGAATGGCGATCTAAGCCTCTGGTATGAGCAATGATGTATCGTGGTCTTTTTTTTACTTCGTTAAAGACTTTGGCCAGGTATTCTCCAAGAATGCCAATGGAGAGCAGTTGAATGCCCCCTAAAAACATGATGGCAACGATTAAGGTAGCGAAGCCTGGTGCATCACTACCAAACAGCAAAGTCTTGACGATGATAAATCCAGCATAAGTCATTGCTAGAGCTGAAATAGCAAAGCCTATCAAACTCCAAACGCGAAGAGGTATGTTGGAGAAAGAAGTGATCCCAGTGATGGCAAGCTCGGTCAAGGATTTGTAATTCCATTGGCTTTTGCCGTAAGCACGTTCAGGCACAGTATATGGGATCCCTAAGCTTTGAAAACCGACCCAGGCATATAAACCTTTCATAAACAGGTTGCGCTCATCGCAAGTCAAAAGCGCTTGGCGTGCGCGCTTGCTTAGTATACGAAAATCACCAGCATTGGGTGGAATGGATACGTCTGTTGAATATTTCAGCATATGATAAAAAATCTTAGTAGGAACCCTTTTGAGCCAATGCTCGTTTTCACGATTCTTACGTATGGCGTACACGACATCTATGCCTTGTTGCCAATGGTGAATGAATTGTTCAACCAGAGAGAAAGGGTGTTGTAAATCAGCATCCATCAAGATGGTAGCATCTCCCGTGGCGTGTTCAAGTCCTGCAAAAAGGGCTGCCTCTTTGCCAAAATTGCGTGAGAGCTGGATAAGCTTGATTAGGGGGTCGGCATGACTTGCGATGATGTTGGCTGAACCATCTTGGCTGCCGTCATCGACAAAAATAGCCTCGGCATTGAGTTGGTGTTGTTTAATAAATGTCAGCAGTTCTTTGATGAAAAGCTCAATATTATCTTTTTCATTGTAAACAGGTATCACGAAAGATAAATAAGGCTCTAGGTGATTGGTCTGCTGCATATGGGATCCTGTGGTGATAATATCATGTTGCTGATAAGCTTTGGACATTATAGTTTGTCTATGGCCGAGGGTTCAAGCGATGTATCGGTCGTGGGTGGTTGATGTCTGTGACTTATTGATTGCGCGAAGCTTTAACTAGAAAGCGCCTGTTATTTTTTTGTTGAGTTGGCAAATTTGATCAAACAATCTGTTTTAACTGAACAAGCTAGAATAAACATTGATTTTTGTTGCAAATAATACAAAATTGTTGTTTTAATAAACAATGCTAGGGAAAATTAACCATGAAAAATGAATTTAAAATATTTTCTACCGCTGGCTTATTGCTAAGCCAGCTGATCAGCTATGGAAATGCCAGCGCTGGGGACACAATCTTCAGGCTTATCCTGAGCAATTGCACAGGTACTGCATAAAGAGTCACGATGACTCTTCATAACATTCAGCCCAGCGTAAATTCCACATTTCAATCGACTGTGCCTGGTATTTATGAGCATACACTTGATTTGGCGGTTGGCCAGGTTATGAACATATTAACGGTAGCAGATACAAACAGAAATGCTTCTATCTCACTGCAATACGAGGGGCAGCCAGACAGTAAAGTCACAGTAAAGGTTGAGACGAATCAGAAACGAGGGCAGCAACGAGTAGAACTCGGGTTACTGCTTAATCCAAATGAAATGGAACTGGAACTTCACCAATTAGGCCACCGTAGTTAAAAAGAGACAAAAGCTTTTGAGGCTTCTAAAACAGAAAAAGTTAAATTTGAAGAAGCTATCGATGTGCTCCGGGAGCATTCAGGTGAGTGGAAAAATATGTGGGAAAAGCAACCACATGTCACTTCAGTTGAGGCGTTGAGTGGCTATTTAGGCCATTTAAAATTACCTGCAGCAAATTACCCTCTGGAAGAGCACCTCTGATCATAAACGCTCTGGATGGTTTTCGCCATGCATAATTTCATCCCGCGCCCTGGCCAACATGGTATCTGTCCAATACGATTGCTCAGGGCGTGGGCGAGTTTCGATGCAATCATGGATAGATACTACTGTAAACATGTCCCATGATATGAATTTCAAGTCTTTTCTCAGCATGGGATCTTAATCCTTTGTCTGTACAACCTAATCAATATGTAAATTTCAGAGAACTGTGAAAGTAAATAAGCTGATCAAAACACCATTTTTATCATTTCCTCTCAAATCAAAGTGCTTGCCTTTTAATGGTGGGGCACCATCGCCCGGTAAAACAATTGTCATTGACCAGCAAAATGGGTACTATTTATCTGAAGCCTAGTCTATGCTGGCGTAGCTCAGTTGGTAGAGCAGCTGATTTGTAATCAGCAGGTCGCGGG